>JAYUEB010000504.1:0-4122 GCA_043739525.1 Bdellovibrionales bacterium | reverse complement strand
GCGATGGCTTATCAATACGCAAATGAAGAATCCTTTAAGAATAAAATCCTTCAAAGATGCGGATTTCTGAACTCAAGGCTCATGGATACAACCCCTCTTTATTTCAGCTCAGACTTTGGCACGAATCCAGTCCACCACTAAATACCGAGAGGCCAAGACGAGGGAGGCCCAGGAAAAGCACCCTGAATAATGTTTAGTCGCCTGAAAGCCCTCTACGGCTCGTTAATAAGTTATGGGTGTGGCATCAATTTTTCATATTATTTTACTTCACAGGCGTTTTCTGGAGGATCGAATGACTAAGCTCGTAAGTCTTGCCTTTCTTGTTATTACTTTTCTAGGCGTTTTCGCCCAAGCAACTGATATGTCTATTGAGACTTGTCGAACAATTGTTCGTGATCGCGCTGGCAAATTTTCAATTTCTAGAGAGCACAAAGCAAACTACATAAAGCTTGATAACTTACTAGCCGCTATTTTAGACGCGGGTTCAGATCAGTCGGCCCTAAGCGAACTTACCGGTAAGTTGAATCTCTCTCTTTCTTCCGATAAGAAACTAGAAAATCACGAAGTAGCCTCTAAAATTATTCTTTTGCAAAACGAAACAGGGCTCATTTGCTCAACCAACGTTACACAGTATCACACGATTTTAGATAGAATTGAAAGACAGCCTCGAGACGGCCGTTGGCAAGTTCCTCTCATCCAAGCGCAAGTGAACGGTAACTACATAAAACTCTCTCAAATTTGCGCAACAAAGAGCGATTATTCGAATATCGCATGTGGCGCTATTTTAGTTCCATCTTTTGATACCCTGGCTGATTCAATTAAAAAGCTAGACAGTTCACAGCAGTAATCTTGTCACTTTTTTAAAAACACGGTAGGCTTGTTCCAGATCGATTTTCATCTTCTGGGGTTCTTCAATGATTTTTCAAAAGCTTATTTTATTTCTTGTTATCACAACTGTCTTTGCTCAGACTTCTACAGCCGAAGAAGACCACAAAATAAATATAGACGGAACAACTCGAAGCTATCTTTCATTTATTCCAACTGATTTACCAAAAGATAAAGTTCCCCTGATGTATGTCGTTCACGGCGGTTCAGGCAACGCACATCACTCTTATCGAACAATGGGAATGAATGATGTTGCTTCAAAAAATCATTTCATTGTTGTCTATCCAAACGGGACAAGTACCCTTCTCGGAAAAGAGCGCCGAGTCTGGAATGCCGGCAACTGTTGTGCTATCGCTCAGCGCAAAAACATTGATGACGTCAAATTTTTTGATTTAATGACTAAGGAGATTTTAAAAAATTATCCAATTGATTCAAAACGCATTTATATAACCGGCGAATCAAACGGAGCAATGCTTTCTTATCGCATGATGTGTGAATTGCCGGATGTCTTTGCCGCCGCAATTCCATTTTCTGGATCCCTTGGAATCGACAATTGTAAGGCCGGTCAGAAAGTTGCACTTTATGATATTCACGGTTCAGCAGATAAAAATGTTCCTTATGATGGGGGGCGCGGCAAAGGTCCCAGTAATGCCGTTTTTCGCTCGATTCCAGAGTCGATCAAAATCATCACGAGTCTTCGACAATGTAAAGAGCCGACAAAAAAGACCTTACCAAATGGAGATATCGAAGCTGAATACACTTGTCCCGGAGGAGCGCCAGTTCAAACTAAGCTTGTAAAAAATGGCGCGCACGCATGGGCTTCTTGGGCAGCTGAAGAAGTTTGGAGCTTTGCAAAAAACTATTCGCGCTAGGAGAGCTTCAGCTTCAATCCCTGAAAAAGTGGGCCAGTTATAAAGGTCGTAATGAGGGCCATGATAACGAACATTGTAAAAAGTGATGGCGAAAGAATCTTTAAATCGAGTCCAACGTTGAGAACAATGAGCTCAACCATTCCTCGAGTATTCATTAGAATTCCTATTCCAGTCGAGTTCTTCCAATCCAATTTCATGAAGCGAGCGCCCGTCATTGTACCAACAAATTTTCCTAAAATAGCAAGACACAAAATCGAACCACAAACAAACCAGTCATGGGCAGTGTGGATCAAACCAATTTCCGTTCGCATTCCTGTATAGGCAAAAAAGGCTGGCAAGAAAAGAACTCGAACCATGTCTTGAAAACGTCCAACGAGCACTTCGGCGATACGACTTTTGCTAGAGGTGACGACTCCTAATAAGAACGCACCGAAAATCGCATGAATGCCTATAGCTTCGGTAAATACAGCCGATGCCAGCAGCAGAAAAAATATGAATGCGAGATGATTTTCACTTATGTCTGGCTTTCGATCCAATAAGTTGGTGAGTTTTTGCAAAAAAGGACGCAACACTAAAAAAAGAAAAGCAACATAGGCAACTGAAAAAATGAGAGTTGTCACCGCTGATGTCGAACTTGCGCCGACAAGTCCCGTCACCGCAGCGAGCAGACACCAGGCCGTCACATCGCCCACGGCGGCAGCTGTGAGGGCGAGTACACCCAAACTTGTCTTTTGAATTTTTAGGTCTGAGAGAATTCGAGCTAAAACCGGAAAGGCCGTAATCGACATCGCAATTCCAATAAATAACGAGAAATGTAAAAATTGAATTCCTGGGGGAGCCATACTCTCAAATATCCAAAACGAAAGCGCTATGCCGAAGAAAAATGGAATGAGAATACTCGTTTGGGAAATCACAATTGCGGCTCGGCTGCTTTTCTTGATTTCGGAAATATCCATTTCGAGCCCGACAAGAAACATATAGAGGATAATTCCCATTTGGGCGATGACATTGAAAAAAGGGGCATTGCTAGTTGGCAAGATCCACTCGCTTAGGTTCGGAGCGACTTTTCCAAGAAAAGATGGGCCAAGCAAAATTCCGCCAAGAACTTCCCCTATAACCATAGGCTGACGAAAACGCTGAAGGGAGATCCCTACAACTCGCGTAACAAGTATGACTACGGCAAGGCCTGCCAGAACGTGAAAGAGGCTTGAATTCATCGGGCCATATTATTTTTTATTTAAACGAATGCTAGTAATATTTTAGCTCGACGTTGTTTTTTGAGGGCCTATTGAACATATCTGCTGGTGATTATTGTTGCTCAGATATTTAACGACGTGTTACCAAGACTTATGGATATAAAATTTGTTTTTCCGGTCATCTTGTCTCTTCTTATCGTCGGCTGTGCTCACGCGAGTACTGAATTCGAAAACTGCCAAAGCGATCCCTCTCTTCAAAAGGCGAAGTCTTCTGAAATTCAAAAGATCGAGCAAGAAGATCAGGCCGATCGTTCTCTGCCATATGACTCAATTGATTGGAAGATTGTCTCTCGAAGAGATTTAAAAAGACGTATTGAGATCGCTTCGATTTTTGCAGAAGGCTGCTTTAAAGATTCTGCCGACTATCGGGCTGCTGCCTTAGTTTATCAACACGGAGACTGGGCCGATCAATATTACCAAGCTTTTATTTGGGCAAAAACTGCCGTTAAACTTGGAGATGAATCACAAGGTTGGCTAGCTGCCGCAGCTCTTGATCGTTTTCTCGTCAAGAGCGGACAAAAACAATTATTCGGTACACAATTCTCAAGGGATCCGAATGAAAAAATTTGGTGTATCGAACCTTTAGAAGAAAGCTTTCCTGAAGCCCGACGTTTCGAATATTTAAAAAAAACATTAAAGGAGAGTGTCGATATTTTCATCTCCTACATGAAGCTACCTCAGACTTCTGCTGATATTCCTAATTGCAAACATACTTTGAAAGCTTCGCCTGCCGGGACTGTTCCTGGTTTTTGGTAAGCCTTTGAACAGGAGAATATATGCCTGCGAGTACTCGTAAATCAAAACGCCTTGACATCGCCTCAATGGGTACGATTCTTGTGACCGTCATTTTGTTTGTCGTGGCCCTTTTCGAAAAGGGACTGACACATGATATGCTTTTAGAAGCAGGTGTTTTTTTAGTTTCGGTTAAATTGATTTTGTCTTCGGCGAAAACCGACCTTCTCGCAACTCGAATTGAAGCACGTCTTGATGAACTTCAAGACCTCGTAGAGTCCCTCAAGTCTAAATGAAGAAAGCAGATTCGCAATAGGATTGCCGCTGATCCTGAACAACAACAACTTCGCGCCGGCCGCGCCGGGCGAGCCGACGCT
>JAYUEB010000503.1:0-12401 GCA_043739525.1 Bdellovibrionales bacterium | reverse complement strand
TGATTTCATTGTCTGAAACCGTTTTTAAAAGAAAGGATTTTTCACATAGCTTGAGTGTCGCAACACTTGATTTTGAAGATCCCACATTCTCAGATTCTGATGTTTTGTCGTGAATATGAGAAATTTCTTTTCTTAAGAATTCAGCTAGCACCTTTTCGTTGTGCGGATCTTTTGTAAGCTTACAATTGATTTGCTTTAATCTCTTCCATCTCGATTCGCTCTGAGTAAAATCAATACTTGTTTTAAAGTTCATGATTTCAAGACTAGCCGTCTCGCCAGTAGATTTCACATATTGAACATACATCGTTTTTTGATTGGGTACTTTCAAATTTAATTTGTAGACCTTCTCTTCAAGACTTCGAGAAAAGTGAGTCGCTGGTAATGGACAAAAATAAACATTGTCGTGAAAAAAGAGGTCAACTCCTTCGACACCTTTATTTTTTGAAGGCAAGGCCGTAATATTTTTTGCGATACCTTTATTTGAAATCTGCGCTTCACTGCTCAGTGCTTGCGAACACGAAAACATTTTTTGATATTCGTTTGCAAAGGTCAAAGTCGAAAACTGCACCAAAAATAAAACCAAAATTTTTTGTTTCATATAATAAGTTTATGACGCGAACAAGATTTTGTCCACGTCACGTTTTGGGTACAGTTCTAAGGGCTGGTGGTCCCAGAAGCGAAAAGACAGATCATCTCAAACAATGTATCTAAAGCCGCCAAGGCCGTTATATCGGAGTGATCGTAGGCGGGACAAACTTCAACAATGTCTGCTCCAACTAAATTTTTGATTTTTAGCGAACGTAAAATACACTGAGTTTCGTAGGTTGTCATTCCTCCAACGACAGGCGTTCCTGTTCCAGGAGCGTAGGCGGGGTCTAGTCCGTCGATATCAAAAGTGATGTAGGTTGGATCACTTCCAAAATCAGGAAGCTTGCGACAAACATTTTGAATCGTATCCGCTCGCAAATCATCAATGGTCAGAACATTCATTTTATATTTCTTGATGGCATCGAGATCGCTTGATCCAGCGAGTGGGCCGCGAATTCCGATATGTAAACTTTTAGGAGCATCAACAAGACCTTCTTCGATTGCATGTCGCAAGAAAGATCCATGATGATATTCAGAATCCCAGGCAGCTGGATAAGTATCTAAATGCGCATCAAAATGAATGAGGCGAATGGCTTTGCCGTATTTCTTTTTTACTTCTCTTAAGATTGGCAAAGTAATAGAGTGGTCTCCACCAATGGCGATGAGCTTTTTATTCTTTCCGTAAAGATGAGCGTAATATTTCTGAATATTGTCGTAAGTTTTTTGCAAATCAATTGGAACAATCGGGCAGTCGCCGATGTCCGCAACTTTCAATTTCTCAACAAATGAAAGAGCTCGCGACCAATGGTAAACGCGGCCTAAAGATGAAACTTCGCGAACTTTGCTTGGCGCGAATCTCGCTCCAGGGCGATAACTCACTCCTCCGTCAAATGGAACTCCACAGATTCCGACTTCATAGTCGGCATCGATATCAACGTATGGCAAACGAAAGAATGTTTTAACAGCCGAAAATCTTGGAAATTCTCTGCCTGGAAGCGGTTTATAATCCATTGTTAACCTTTTTTATCTAGTCGTTTTATCATAAAATCTACCTTCATAGGATTGTAGGCGACCCAAAAATCAAATACAACATCTGTCATGAAACGAAAACAGGGCCCCACTCACGAATTTCAACGGCATGCACAAGAAGCTTTGATGACTTGGTACGAGGCAAATAAGCGTCAATTGCCCTGGCGTGCGAATCAAGATCCTTACCGCATTTGGATTTCAGAAGTAATGCTGCAACAGACTACCGTGGTGGCGGTTATCCCATTTTACGAAAAATTTTTAAAAAGTTTTAAAACCGTAAAGGACTTAGCAAACGCCAGTGAAGCTGAGGTTTTAAAAAATTGGTCAGGCTTAGGCTACTATAGCCGCGCTCGCAATATTCATAAGGCGGCAAAAGTATTAGCGAGCTTAGGTTTTTCAAAACTTTCACAAGAGCTCATAGAACTACCTGGATTTGGGCCCTATACCTCACGCGCAGTAAGTAGCATTTGTTTTGATGAAAAGGTCGGCGTCTTAGATGGTAACGTCATTCGCGTTTTATGTCGCTATCTCGGACTCAAATCAGAATGGTGGAAACCTCAGGAGCGAAAGCATCTCCAACAAATTGCCGATCGACTGGCACAAGTGGACAAACCATCTATTTGGAACCAAGCGATGATGGAGCTTGGCGCAAGTATTTGTTCTCCAACAAAACCAGCTTGCCTCTTATGCCCTTTGAAAAATACTTGTGTTTCTTTTAAAGAAAATTGGACGAATCAGCTTCCACTTGCGAAACCTCGAAAAAAGAAAGAAATATGGATTTGGCAGGCGCATGTCGTTCGAGATAAAAATAAAATTCTTTTTGTAAAAAACGATTATGCCCCATTTTTGAAGAATCAGTGGCTTCCCCCTGGCAAGGCTTATTTGCAAGCCGAGGCTCCTAAGAAATATCTCTTTAAACACATGATTACTCATCATGAAATCTATGCTGTTGAAAGTACTCCGAAAAATATTCAACAGATTTTAAAAACTTGGCCAAATGATTGGCAGTGGGTGGAGAGCCAAAGCGTAAGTGGGATTTCGCCGACTTCCTTAGTCGCAAAGCTTCTCAAATGATTGACGTGCCGCTCACTTAAGTACAGTCTATTGGGTCTATGAGAGTTCTTTTTCGGCTTCTGACAATTTATTTATGCTTCGCAAACTTTGCGTGTTCGAGCTCGTCTAAAAAAGCTCCGCCTAAAGTGCAAGAAGTGACAGTGCCGGTGCTTGAGCCTGTGAGTATTAAAACAGGTCCGTTTTCAGATCAACCAACTATTAAAGTGAAGCCACTGACCTCTGTCGGAGAAAATGCAGAAGCTTATTTCTCTCCCGATGCAAAAAAAATTATTTATCACAGTCAAAAACGACCTGAGCACATTCAGACGCAAATTTATGAACTCAACCTCACCAATATGCGTGAACACCGAGTTACTTTTCATGATGGCGATGATGCGGATGGTGTTTATACGAACGACAGTAATTTTATTCTCTATTCAAGTACCACTGATGAAATTAAAGAAGAACGTGCTGCAATAAATTACGTCATGAAAATGTACACTCCGAATTTAGTTAAAAAACAAAATCAGGTGAATGGCCTTGATTTTAAACCTTTCGAAATTTACTTGTCAAAAACCGACGGCAGCCAAATTTCAAGACTCACTAAATCTCCGGGCTACGATGGCGAAGCAAGCATCAATTCAAAAGGTAACAAAATCGTTTTTGTTTCGACTCGTGGTGGAAATGCCGATCTTTACTTGATGCCATTTCAAATAAACGACTGGATGAAGCGCGCTTCAAATGAGCCGCCAGTTCATGTTAAAAAGAGATCGATTGCATCTATTTCTCAACCCAAAATCACACGCCTCACGACTGATAACAATTACGACGCCAATCCTATTTTTGTGCCCGGATCAGATCAAATTTTGTGGGTTAAGTATGCTGTGGATGCAAAAACTTCTCAAATTATGTTGGGTGATGCTTCGGCTCGTAATCCGAAATCGCTCACCTCAAAGCCAGCACTTTATTTAACTCCGTTTTTCAATCCCGTTGTGAGAGAGTTTATATTCAGCTCGAATCGCGGCGATGGAGTTCACTTCAATCTCTACACTCTTGATTTCGCCGGACTCTGTATTAAAAGACTCACCGACAATCCAAATGATGAAATTTTACCGGCCTTTAGTCCAGATGGTAAACAGGTCTTGTTTACCAGTAATCTCAGCGGTAAAAATCAGGTTTACTTGATGGATTATAATTCTCCACATGCGTGCTTAGATGAGATACCATAAACCTAAGGAGCCAATGATGAAAATGAAGCTTTTAATTGCAGGTCTTTTGGTCTTATCAAACACTGGACTAGCCGCTCCGATTCCAGGCGCAACAACTGTGAAGCCAGCTCTTGGTGTTTTTAAATCTCCTATTGGATTCGAAATTTCAGCTGCCGCATCTAGCTGGAAAATGAGCACGATTCCTAAATCAAATTCTTTTATCGTTGCGGTTTTTACTCCAGCTCAAAAATCAAGTGCATCGCTCACTCTTCGTCTTGATAAATTAGCAAAAGATGCTTCTTTGCAAAGCTATACTCAGCGTTGGCAAAAAGAATATCCAAAATATGGTTTTGATATTTTAGGAAGTAAATCTTTCGAACAAAACGGCATGCTTGGCTACGCGATTGATTTGATTCAGCGAGATACCCGCAAAGAAATTCGCCAAGTCGTTTTTATGAAAGAGAAAAAAGCGATTGTTATGACCTGTAAGGATTCCGAGGCGAACTTTCGTAATAGTTTGAAGGATTGTAATCAGATTATGCGTACCTTTAAATGGAGCGAGCAGTAGCATTCTTCGGGCAGCTGTCCCCCGTCGGCAGTCTGCCAGTCTCCGTTTCTGATATCAGATAACCGTTTGCCTGCCCCTGAAACCCGGTTTTTTCAGTACGTGCTTCAACGAGTCCACTCCATCTTGGACTGAGCGTGCATTGTCAGCGGCTAAGTTTTAAACAGCTGTCGACACCTCAAAATCAATAAAATCATATTTGAGCTCTGTCACGAATGGCGCTTGGCTTGCTTTTAGAATCCTTTTGAATCGTACAGAGCCTACAAGAAGCCTTCGTTGGTCTCCCATGAAAAAGGGCGATGTACACAACCTTATAATAAGGAAAATATCTATGCGTACGCCATTTGTACTCAAGCTGAGCCTTGCGCTCGCTCTCTCTTTAGGATTTATACCAAAATCTTATGCCACCGGCGACATGTGTGCCGCGTTTATCAGAACCGAAATCGGGGTCGAGAAACTCGTTGGCCCAGATCTTGTCTTAAAGACCGAAACCGATGGCGAGCTTTCACTACTTGCTAAGTACCGCGATATTATTCGCTCTAACTTAGTTGAGAGATCTAGAAAGCTTAGAACTATTTCTCGCATCGTTCGTGACCCACAAGAGGGTATGTTAATTAAGCTTAAAATGATTAAAAAAGCTCTCTACACGATTCACACGAGCTATTATATTTTAGAAAAAGATATGGCGAGCTACGGTTATCTCGATGGACTTAAGCAAGCTGTTACCCGCGGTGTTGACGTCTATTTGACAATCGATTCTTTGGGATCACCAGACAAAACTGGCCGTCAGAATTTAAAAGCTCTTCTTCAATATGCAAATAAAAACGCAGGCTATAAACTTGATCCAAATGATCCAACTAAAAAATTGGATGAAAAGGCGCAAATTAAAATCGCGATTTTTAATCCAGTAAATCCAAGAACAATGCTCGATCAAGAGTTTACTAATATTTACAGAAGAATGCATAACGTAGAAGTCGACCTTGCCGGCGAATACGATAGCCTAAAAAGTTGGGTTAAGAAGCATAGTGGCAACAGAGAGAAGATTTCTGAAGAGTTTGACGAATATTATGCTTCTGTCGAACAAACTCCATTAACTCCACTTAAAAAAATGATCCTGGTTAAAGACTGGTTCAACAGACGCTCGCATAATAAAGAACTTCTTATTGATGGCGCACATTTCAAATTGGCTTCGTATATTGATGGCGGACGTAATATCGGTAACGACTACTACGATTTACCTCAAGTAAACAATGGCACTTTTCACGATGTTGAGACTTTGACTCAGAACGATCAATCTCTTCCACCAGAAGATCGCGAGAGAAATCACATTGGTTCGGTTCTAATTCCATTCTTGAACCAGCTTCATTGGAATCCAGGTAACCAACTTATTTATAATGGCTTGATCGATAGAGCGTTCGCATTAGTATCTGGTTCATTCCGAAAAGAAATTACTAAAATGGAAAACGCGACTAATCAGTTTGAGACCACACCTGAACTTATTGCTAAGTTTGCGGCAATGAATGATCCAAACAATGATTATATGGATCCAAAAAATTCACACAAAGGTGCGTGGACTCATCTTGACGAAATCGAAAACATAAGACGCCACCACGGCGATATGGATGCCGGCGTACAGGGAATGGCGCAATCAGTTAATCGCCAATACATTAATGGTTCGTCGATCATTGCTCACGTTCATGCGCGAGTTATGGCTGCCAAGAAGAGCGTAAAAATTTGCTCGCCTTATGCCGATTTTACTGAAGAAGAAATCGCTTACATTAAACAAATTGCAGCTCGAGGAATTAAAGTTGAGATTCTTTCGAACTCAATCATGACCAGCGATAATATGCCAGCTCAAGTAATCGTTGATAAAAAAGTTGGACCAGCATTTGCGGGTATCGAAAATATCACGGTTTATGAATACGGGAAAAGCGACGCTGTCACTCTTGGCGGAACAAAGCCATACGGAAAACTACACGCTAAGTTTATTATTGTGGATGATGAGTGGGTATTCAATGGTACTTGGAATGGTGATCCTCGATCACGCAACCTCAACTCAGAGACCTTCCAAAAAATCAGAAGTATCGGTCTCGGAAAAGACTTTGCAGATTTCTACGATTATTTGACTTCATCATCGCATGTTTTTGGAAGCCCAGAGTATCTTGCAATTCGTACGAATCCAAAACTTGGAAAAATGAAACTGACAGTTGCAGCTCACCAAGGGACACTTGATGAAATTATTAATTATCTTCATCTCGAATGGATGTTGTAGAAATTAGTGAAATTTAATTAACTTGCGAAGAGAGTTTGTGAAAACAAACTCTCTTTTTTTATTTTTGGTCTCTTATTTTTGAGCAGGCCCAAATAATTTTTTGAAAAACCCAGAAACTTTTTGGCCAATGCCTGGTGCAGGTTTTGGAGTTGGCTTTTGAGTTCGGTTATTATTACTTGGCTGTGGTCGTGCGCCAGCGCTCTGTTGAGGTCTTTGCTGACCGCCATGTCTTGAATTTGGATTTGGTCCATTTCGTGGGCCTGGGCTGCGATTGCCGCCGTTAGCTTGTGGTCTTTGATCATTACGATTGTCGCCGCGATTTCCATCACGAGGTCCGCGATTGTCGTTACGATCTCGACGCGTGCCTTGCTGACCGGTGCCCTGAGTACGTTGTGGAGGACGTTGATTTTGTCCGCCATTGCCACCATTACCGCCGCCGTTACCAGCATTTTCAGTACGAGGTCCGCGATCATTTCTATTTTGAGGAGGACGATCACCTTGAGGAGGACGTCTACTAGAAGAGCGATCGCGTCCGCCGCCATCTCTTCCACCACTTTGACGTGGAGGAGGACCTGATCTCTGAGGACGATCACTTGGCATTGGTTTAAAGTCTTTGATGATCTCAGCATCTTCAAGCCAAGCAACATCGACTTTGTGGCGAAGATAATCTTCAACACGTTTTAAAGCATCGACATCGCGATCCGAAACAAAACTAAACGCAAGACCATTTGCTCCCGCACGACCGGTTCGACCAATGCGATGAACATAGTTTTCAGGATCATCCGGAAGTTCGTAATTAATGACCATGTCGACACCCTTGATGTCGAGTCCACGAGCTGCAACGTCAGTCGCCACTAAAATATTTTGATCATTATCCGATTTAAATTGGCTCATCACGCGATTGCGCTGAGCTTGCGTGATCAAACTTGAAATACCAACTGAAGGATGTCCGTTCTCATTTAAAAATTGAGAAACGCGCGGAACATTCATTTTAAAGTTGCTGAAAATGATCGTTTGCTTTGGATTGTGCTTTTTTAAAAGTGACAAAAGATAGTCTGGCTTTTCATGTGTACCAACATGAAAAATCTTGTCGACGACATTCTCGGCCTTTGCTTGATCGCGGCTCACATCGATATCAATTGGATTTGCACCGTATTGATAAGCAGTGTTCATGACGTCAAGATTAAGCGTTGCAGAGAATACTAAGAACTGACGTTCTTTAGGGACCCGGCTCAAGATATATTTCATGTCATCTTTAAAGCCCATATCAAACATGCGATCAGCTTCATCAAAAACAATCGCTCGTACACCTTTAAGATCAACTAAATGTTCTTTATAGAGATCAAGCAAACGACCTGGAGTCGCAACGATAAACTCGACGCCTTCTTTCAGCGCTGACTTTTGTTTGTCGTAAGACACTCCACCATAAATTGAAACGGCACGAAGTTTTGCTTCGCCCTTCAATGTATTAATATTTTCATAAACCTGTTCAGCAAGTTCGCGAGTCGGTACCAAAATCAAAACAAAATGTCGATTGTGCCAATCACGAAAAGCCCGAGTGGATGTATCTTGAGTGACTACGGTTCCGTCATCGGGATTTATATTCGGAACGATCGCTTCTTGGCTTCGCAAAACTCGATCCATCAAGGGAAGTAAAAAGGCCGCCGTCTTACCGGTACCTGTTTGTGCAAGACCAGCCACGTCTTTACCATCCAAAACATGTGGAATCGTTGCTGCTTGAACAGGCGTGCACTCGCTAAATTTAGATTTTTCAATTGCAGCTTCTAGAAGCGGATGGAGATGGAGCTCGGAGAATTTCAAACTAGGTTCCTATTATAATTCATGTTGCCAGGCACAAAATCTATAGCAACTAACCTAAAAAGCCAAGCAAAGTTGCAATAAATTCGGCTGGCTGATCGCTGTGAACCCAGTGGCCCGCATTTTTGATTTCAACTCCCATAATCCTTGGATTTCTTCGCAAAATCTCTTCGAAGACCTCTTTGCTCAGATCCTGAGACCTTTCGCCGTGAATCCAAAGAGTCGGAACTCGTAAGGCCTCGATTTCATTCCAACGTTCTTCCGCTCGGCCTTGCATAAGGCTTTCGCGAATGCCGGGGACGTAAAATCTCCAACTCAGCTTTTTATCAGGTCTTTCCTGAAGGTTGGCGGAGAGAAAAAGCGCCAATCCACGCGGGTTTGAGGTGTCTTTATACTTCTCAATGAAGTCGACTTCGAAATACTTTTTGGCGGCGTCCCGATTTTCAAATGGTACCGGGATGGCGTCGAGCAATCCGCTGATAAAACTCGAACCATACTGATTCATAGCAGGCCCGATGTCTTCAACAACCAGTTTTTCAACTCTTTGGGGATAAGTATGTGTGAATTCAAGGGCGTTGCGCCCACCCATCGAATGTCCGACCAGTTCGATCTTCGACCATGCGAGCTCGTCGATGATTGTGCGCAAATCTTCAGCATAGTCATGTGGGGAATAGCCCGACTGTGGCTGAAAAGATCGCCCGTGTCCGCGTTGATCGTAGATCAAAATCTGATGGGTCGAAGTAAAGGCCTGGGTAATTCGCATCCAATTCACTCCAAAACCCATGAGGCCATGAAGAAAAACCAGTTTGCGGGGAGAGTCCGCAGTTCCAAGAATCTGATGATGAAAGTTTTCAAGATATTTCATGGGGATAGTCTATACCCAACGTGATGTTTCTTGTCATGACCCAGCATCTCGTTATAATTGACTCTGGATGGAAGTTTCTCACAAACCGCATTTGCATCAAGATTGGATCGACCCGCATGCCTTTGGCATTGTTAAGGCGCTTCAACGTGCTGGTTTTGAAAGTTACCTCGTTGGTGGCTGTGTTCGCGATCTCTTACTAGGGCTTCATCCAAAAGATTATGATATCGCAACTCTTGCCCAGCCGAAGCAAATTAAAAATCTGATCTATAACTCTTATATTATCGGTCGAAGATTTTTGTTGGTGCTCGCTAAGCGTGATTCACAACAATTTGAAATTGCAACTTTTCGTAAAGAGACGAAAGCTTCTGAAGAACCCGTCGTCGAAGGAGATGCTCCACTTGGAGACAATACATTCGGAACTCCGGAGGAAGATGCCAAACGCCGCGACTTCACGATCAATGCATTATTTTATGATCCGATTCGTGAAGACCTGATTGATTTTGTCGAGGCCCTAAAAGACATCGACACCCGCACTTTACGAATGATTGGCGATCCCGATGTTCGTTTGGTTGAGGATCCGATCCGACTTTTGCGAGCTCTCAGATTTGCCCACAAGCTTGAATTGGTGCTTGAGGAGAATTTGCGAGCCTCTATGCAACGAAATGCTTCGAGCATTGGCCAAAGTGTTTTGCCACGTAGACGCGAAGAAATTTTGAAGTTGCTTCGTTTGCATGAACCCTTTCTAGCCTTTGCCGAAGCTTACGATCTTGGAATTCTTGAGTTTCTCTCTCCCTATCTTCATTCTTTATTTGCAAATGATCTCTATCGCGAAAATTTTGAATTTTACCTGAATCAATTTCGCGAATTGATCGTTGAAAACTATGAGCCACAACATTTGCTCAGTTGGTTGGTTTTGGCTTGTGCCTATGCAACTGCCGAAGGTGAATGGCCGACAAGTGCTCAAATGCGTGCTGATGACATGCAGAATTTTATTCGCAACGAACTCGGAATGTTTAAACTCGAACAAAGTTTCTTAGGCCATACGCTTCAGCTGAGCGGAATGTTACAAAAAACTTCTCTTTTGAAAAAACGCGGGCCAAGGCGTTTGATGTCGATTTTTCGAAACGAAAGCTTTTTGTTTTGCTTGAAGTTAGTCGAAGTAAATTTTGAAATTCCCGCACAGGATATTGCTTTTTGGAGGAGTGCTTATCAAGAAGTGTCTCCAGCATTACAGACCCGAGACGCGAGCTCAAAACGCCCAGCTCGTCCACGTCGTCGACGTAAAAAAACGAGTAGTGATGCTCCTAAAAAATTAGTGAGCTCCGACGTTGCTGAGTAATTATGATGCCCTGCTTCGCCACTGGCGGTGACAGATACGCGTTAATCTTGCTTGGTTTTTGTGCGGCTTTTGCTGTGTAAAGGATCTTCATCGTTTGAAGACGTGATTTGTTCAGGAGGGGTCACGTCAATTTCATCACCTTGGAGACCTTTTTTGAATCCACGAATGGCTTCGCCAATTCCTTTTCCTAAGCCTGGTAGTCGACTTGGTCCGAAAAGAAGTAAAACAACACCCAAAATTAAGATCAAATGCATTGGTGAAAGACCCATATTGACTCCTCTTATCTTCATAGCATCTCACAAGATTTGAGAGAACACAAATCCCCGTCAGCTATGCACTTTCTGCATGATTAGATGCCAGGCAAACATTAGAAAACTCTCAGAAAAATAGGTATAACAAGCTACTTGAATCGGAGGAAAAATGAAACTGCTACTCTTGATCTCAACTTGTGTCGCTCTCTTCAGCTCGATTTCCCAAGCCGAAACTCATTATAAGCCGATGCACCAATACAAATGTTATTCCACGATAGATGGTTATTCTCTTCTGCTGACAGTCAACGTTCACAATATTGACGATAAAATTCTCATCCAAAGAAATCTCGCAGATTTTGATCGTTCTTACGTTGGTAAAACTACAAACGAACGCCGCTTTGTCTACGAAGAAAGCGATGAAGGTACCAGCCAAGTTTTGATTCAGGTCGCTCTTCTTGACGGAGCTCAAAAAGGCATGATGGCCGTCGAAACCCACGGCGACGACAGCACTCACGTGAACTACTCTTGCTTTCTAGTTAAATAATTCAGGGAACTTCTGAAAATAAATGCTCTTTCTTTGCGTCGTGGATTTTTCGCCAATTCGAGGCGGGAGGAGGAACGACTAGCCAGAGGCTTAATCGGACGACGACCAACGAAGAATTGGCGAAAAAGACCAAGCAAAGAAAATGTAGTTATTTTTGGAAGTTCCCTAAAGCGACTTCATATCGATAACAAATCGATAGTGGACATCACCCTTCAACATGCGCTCGTATGCCGTATTAATTTGTTTGATATCGATCAACTCAATATCACTTGTTATATTTTTCTCGGCACAGAAGTCTAACATCTCCTGAGTTTCCTTTATTCCACCAATGAGAGAGCCTGCTAAACTTCGTCTTCTGCCTATCAGTGTGAAGGCTTGGACATTTTCCGGCTTTGGAGGAACTCCCACTAAGACCATTGTTCCATCGATATTGAGAAGTCTTAAATACGCGTTGTAATCGTGCTGCGCTGAAATGGTGTTGATAATAAAATCAAAATAATTTGCTAACTTTTGAAAGGTCTTTGGATCTTTTGTATTTGCAAAGTGAGTGGCACCTAATTCTTTTGCATCTTTCTCTTTTGATAGAGATGTTGAAAGCATGGTGACTTCGGCTCCCATCGCAGCCGCTAGTTTTACCGCCATATGGCCCAAGCCACCTAAGCCAACAACTCCGACTCTGTCGCCCTTTTTTATATTCCAATGCTTGAGCGGAGAATAAGTTGTAATACCCGCGCAAAGTAACGGAGCTACCTTTGCCAAATCGAGCTTGGGTGAAATTTTTAATACGAACTCTTCATCCGTTACGATTTGCGAAGAATAGCCACCGTAGGTTGGAGTCGGCATATTTTTTTCAGGGCTTCCGTATGTGA
>JAYUEB010000502.1:0-12443 GCA_043739525.1 Bdellovibrionales bacterium | reverse complement strand
ACGTTAATAGAGCCAAGTTGAGGGCGGGTAATAACTGAAGGTTTACTAAACTTTTCATCATACTTAATCATGACTTCTTTTTTTGCTTGATCAATAATTGTTGCAATACGACCTTTTGAATCGTAGCTCAATTTGACATTTTGGCCATCCGTATTAGCTGCAGCAATGAGATTTGCTTTCGCATCGTAGGTAAAAACGGTATCGCGCTTTCGTTCGACCTTTTTACCATCTTGGCTAAAAAACTCAGTAGCCACTTTCGATACTTTGTTAAATTGGTTTTTATATTCAAAGTTCATATGAACATTATCCATCGACTTTTCGCGGATTAAACCGTTTGGATAATAAGCAAAATTAGTAACGGTACCGTTACGCTTGATCGTTGTAGGACGTCCGAAATCAGGGTGATAAGTCACGTCGAGGCTCTCACTATTTGTACGTGTGAGGGCTCGAGCCAAATATTTTCTGCCGTCTGAACGTTTTTTGTGCCAGAACTCAAATCGCGCTTGGTTAGTGACTTCTTTTCCGCACTTTTTAATCGCGGTTGACCAAAAATGATCTCGGGGCTCGTTTTTATCAACTTCGTATGAGTAGCTCTCAAGACAGGGAACTCCGCCTTTTGGAGTACGATCTGCAAAGCTCATCACCCAAGCGTTTTTCTTATCGTAAGTAAGTGCTTTAAAAGTTTTATCCGGAAAATTAATTTTAGTCAGATTGTGAACGTCATCATACTCATACGTATAATCATTGCCCCATCTGTTATTTACTTTTACTAAGTCTTCGCCTTTGTATTCATAGAGCGCGCGAATCTTCTCGTTATTGAAATTAGGACCGGCGATTTCGATCACACGTTTATTTTTATAAATAAAACTGAGCTTTCGGTTTGTGCTGTCCTGAACTTCTTTTAGTTGATCACCTTGATAAACAAGTTTCAGATAATTCGCGTTCTTATCGTACATAAAAGTGAGGCGTCCGTTATTATCAAACTTCTGCTGAGTGCCATCAGTGAGAGTTCTAACGTAGTATGTTCCGTCAAAAGTTATTTTATCTGTTTCGCTGGTCTCTGAAATATAGACGACACCTTTTTTGATTTCTGGGATCGCAATACCAGCTTGTTTTGCAAGTTGAAGTCTCTGAGAGGCATTAGACAAAAGTTGAGCTCTCAAATCATTCATATATTGAGGAGTCGTAACTGAAGATGGTTTTTCTTTTTTGATTCGTTCCAAAATTTGCTCGACAATTTTTTTAGATCCTTCGGAATCTTGTTTGCCTGATACAAATACTGTCTCTTGTCCAGCTCCGCAAACTTGAAGCTTGATACTTCCCTCTGCGGTTTTTTCGATTGAGGTTTCAAAATCTGTACACCAGCCGTAGCCTAAAATTCCGGTAAAATTGAAACGGCTGCTGTAGGTACGGGTCACTTTAAGATCGTAAGCTGTAGATCCAGGGAGACTGAGATCCAAGAATTGATCGACGTATGCCGCATTCTTCATATCAACGACAGCGTTGGCAGAAGGTAAGTAGGCAAAAGTCAAAGCGAATAGAGAGACAGAAATTTTACTTTTAATCAGAGCATTCAGCTTTTGCATCGACTTGCCTCCGGGCACACTATCAACAATAACTTCATGTTATTTTATCGTTGTAACTATACATTTATTTTAACAATTTTTTTGATCATTAATCCACCAGTAATTTGCAGGCCTAGCATAATGATCAAGGCGAAAACTCCAGGTACAGTAGTGAAAAGCGGCTTGATGTATCCTGGATCTGTCAGTGCGAAAACGATCAACATAATAAACGGGACCATGGTAATAATAATCCCCTGCATAAGCGATTGAGCTGTCAAAGCTTCGATTTTTCTCTCGACCTTTTGACGTTCTCGAATCGTACTGACGATAGTCTGGAAGGTCTCTCCCATATTTCCACCGGCTTCGTCCAAAATATTAATTGCGGTGGTAAACATAATAACGTCTGGTCTAGGAATTCGCAGCGCGAGTTCATTGAGAGCTTGCTGTTGGCTCTGTCCTAAAAGATTGATGGATTTAAGCATATCACCAAACTCTTGGCTCATCGGAGGCGGAAGATTCAATCGCACACGCTCCATCGACTGAACGGGACTTAATCCAGCTTTAATACCGTTTGCCATGAGCGTGAGCCCATCGACCATTTGTTCAACAAATCGCGAGCAGCGTTTTTCATAAAGTTGCATCATGATCATTTTCGGAATCGACCAACCACCAATTGTAACTGCCGTACCGAAAACGAGGCCGACAATTAGATTCGGCCAGAATGCTAGAAAAAATAAAAATCCAATACCAAAGCTACAGAGTAACATTGCGATTGTTACTTTCTTCTCCTCGACGTCGATGTACATAAGGCGCATGAGCCGAATGACTTCTTCTCTTTGGCCTAAGCTTCGCTTCTTAAGCCATTCAATTGCTTTTTCATTGTAAAGAAAAGACACGATGAAAACGCTGATTCCAACAAATGGTATAACAAACCAGTCTTGTGAAAAAACATTCACGAGCCACCCGCCTTTTTAAGAGGAGGTGGGCTTGTTATAGTCGAAGTTGTAGTTGTTGTCTTTGGTGCAGCAGCTGCGGCCGCTGCGGCATTAGAGGCTTCATTTGTGAAGAGGCCTTGCGGAATTGAATTTCCGTTTTGCTGACTTTCTTGAATAAAGCGAGGTACGAGACCAGCGGCTGCAAAGCTACCCGTAATCTTCCGATTTGCATCGACACCTTTACGTTTGAAATCAAAAACGTCCTGAAGAGTAACCACGTCGCCTTGAATCCCTTCAACGCACTTAATGCTCATAATTTTTCTTGTTCCATCTGATAAACGCGAAATTTGAACGATCACGTTTACGGCGTTTGCAATTTGCTCCCGAATTGCTTTTGCAGGTAAATCCATTCCGGCCATCAAGCATAGAGTTTCAAGTCGAGAGACCGCTTCTTTCGGTGAATTCGCATGAAGTGTGGTCATCGAACCATCATGACCTGTACTCATTGCAGATAACATATCAAGAGCCGCGCCATCGCGGCACTCTCCCACGATGATTCTTTCAGGCCGCATACGCAGAGCATTCTTAACTAGATCGCGAATACTGACTTGCCCTTTGCCTTCCATATTGGTTGGTCGAGATTCAAGTCTTACGACGTGCTCTTGTTTCAACTGCAACTCGGCAGCATCTTCAATTGTAATCACACGTTCGTTAGAGGGAATAAAACTTGAAAGAGTATTGAGTAAAGTCGTTTTACCAGATCCTGTACCGCCAGAAATAATAATATTTCGATGAAGTTGAACGCAAATTTTTAGGAACTCCATCATATTTGCGGTAGCAGCGCCCCAATCTTTTACATAGTTGTCGGGGGTGACGGCCTTCTTAGAAAATTTTCGAATAGTAACTGAAGCACCATCAATAGCTAAAGGTCGAATGATCGCATTGACCCGGCTACCATCTTTGAGACGAGCATCGACATAGGGGCTACTCTCGTTGATCTGTCGGCCAAGTGGATCGACAATGCGCTTGATCACGTTCATTAGAGATTCTTCAGATGTAAAATTAATAGGGCTTGTTTGAACGATACCTTTTTTCTCAACAAAAATTTTCTTTGGTCCATTGACCATGATCTCCGTCACAGCCGGATCAGCAAGAAGAGCTTCAAGAGGGCCAAGGCCGACGGCCTCGTTTACAACTTCTTCGATAATGCTCGAGCGCTCTTCGCGACCGATTCCGCCAGCCTCACGATCGATAATTTTTGAAATAACAGCTGTTGTCTTAAGGCGAAGTGCTCTCTCTTTTTCAGGATCATTTCCGAACCCCGTTGTATCACCCATGGATTTTCGAAGGTCTGAGTCTTTCAGAAGTTCGGCATGAAGAGAAAGCTTAATAGATGTTCGTGGGTCAACATTTTTATTTGAAGAAACAACTGGCGGTCCACCTGTCACTTGAGCATGTGCGACTGGATCTCGGGTGAATTTAAGTTGCTGAGGGCGCGCTTGTGCTTTTAAGGCTTGAAGAACTCCACCAGTTAATCTTCTGACGACATCTGCATGCGCTCGTGAGATTGGACTTTGCGGAGCTGCAATGACAAATGGATTCGATCTTTGAACTGATCCTGTCGCAGTCAAATCATCTTGTGGAATTGTTCCAATCATTTGTTTGCGAAAAGTTTTCTCGATCCCGTCAGTGGCAAGTCCAACAGGACCTGTTTTATTGAGAATAAATTGAATCATGTCTGAAGGCACAGTTGCGACCATCAAGTCGTTAACAAGTCTCATTGTTTGATTGATCGCCAAAACTTCAGGAGTTGTTACGCAAAGTAAGACCGTAGCTTTTTCAACGATAGACATTTGAAGAGGTCCAAGATTTGAACCGAGGTCGACCACGATAAAGCGATAGAAATTAGAGAGCGCTTCAACTTGTTTCACAATCATCTCTGGATTCGCAGAGAGAACCTCATCGCGTGACTTAACAGCTGCGATAAAACTCAAGCCCTTTGGATGTTGGGTGATAATATTTGCAAACATCTGTGGCGCAAGAGAGCCCGTAAAGCTGGCGAGGTCGTTCAGTGTTTTAACTTCTTTCAATCCTAAAATCATGTTCTGGTCGCCGCAACTTTGAGCGTCCATATCGATAAGGAGTGTTGGAGTTTTAAGTTCAAGAAATGACAAAGCAAGATTGGCTGCAAAAACGCTTTTGCCCACGCCGCCCTTACCGCCAGTGATCGCGATGATGTGAGAATTTGGATGAACTGCCATGAGTTCTTATCGGTATCAAAATGAAATTCTTGAAGGATAACCAACAGAAATTCAGTAGTTTATCTTTTGATCAAGAGTCTAAAATTCAAGCAGGCCCGCTTGACTGGTTCCATAGTCTGGAAGTTGGTCCCCTAGTCTCTTGCCTTCGTAGTCTTTAGGAGACCAAATTGTTAGTCTCTCAAGCGAAACTTCTGCTTAATCTTTTCAGCACCTTGGCTGGCTGAAGATTTAATGATCGGCGTAACAAACACCACGAACTGACTTTGGTCATGTTGGAAAGCCTTAGAAGCGCTCAGATTGAAGATCGGATTGGCGGATCCTCCAGCAGGGGCACGATTGTAATCCGTTCCTGTTTTGTTCGACACAAGACCTGCAACAGCAGCGCTTTGGCCACTTCGGATACTGATTACGGTGCTCACAATATTAGTTGAGACATTAGGAGGTCCGCTACCGCCTGCGTTTACGACTTCGCTCATCTCAAAATCAAGAGTCAAGTTGACGTTGTCCGAACGAGCGTTTGTCAGCTTTGGAGTGATATTCACTTTGAGGCCGACCTCTTTGTACTGAGTCGTCGTTGTTTGATTTGGTCCTTGTTGTTGGAATGGATATCCAGTCGTTCGATTCAAAACACCTTTTGATCCATCCTGAATGAGAATCTCAGTACTCTCAAGGACGCGAGAGTGACTATGGCTCTTAGACCAATTTAATCTTGGAATCAAATTTGAAACCGTTCCTGAAATCGTGCTTGCAGCTCCGCCGACTGCTGAATTGGACATTGCGAAGCCGATACCAGAAGAATCAGCAAAGCCAGGCGCCCAGCTAAAACCGAAGTCTTTGGCATATTCTTTTTTCAACTCAACAAAGTGAACTACCAACTGAATAATTTTTGCGGCAGGTTTTTCAGGAGCAGCTTTGATTGTGATAAGATTGATGACTGGCACCGTTTTGGGAGCCATGGTCAATCCATCTTTTTGTGCCTCAAGAGGAACGAGATCAGGAATATAAGTTTGGGCGATGGTCATTGCCATTTCTTTTTTGTCGGCGCTATCAACTTCGCCATCTAAGATAAATTTACCATTTACGGTTCTAACGTGAACGGTGGTGATACCAATCGCATCTTCCATAATAGTAGCAATTTTTCTCTCAGCTAGTGGAGAAAGCGTTACGAGAGTCGCAGCTTGCCCCTCAAACTGTTTCAATACAGAGTGAATGCGGTTGATGTCTTTTGGTAAGAGAACCTGACCATCCACAACAACACGGTTGTTCACGATTTTAATCGTGAGACCATCAATGTCTTTTAAGAGAGATTGAACGTCTTTAGCAACCTTTGTAAGATCGGATTTTTTAACATCCAAACGATACTCTTTAACAACTTTGTTTCCGTCTCGTACTGTTAAAGTTGCGATACCCACTTTAGTAGGAGTGAATCTTAACATGCCAGTACTGCGGTCGACTCCAACTTTGGTAACCTTTTTATAGTCTCCCGAGAACTCAGCGGCCTCTGGCAGACTAGGAACTTTCTCTTGAACTTCAATGCCGATGAATAAAGAAATATATTTAATTTCTTTGCTAAAAGACTTTTCATTTACATCTTTTGCGAGATGATCAACTTCATCTTGCTGAGCGGGCTCATTATCTTCAGCGGCCTTTTGGGCATTCGCGGTAGTCAATGCGAAGCTGAAAACTAGCAGCAATGCAAGATTTGTGAAAATGCGCCACTCTTTTGACCCGAGCTTCATTTTTTTCATCAAATTTGTTTTCACAGTCTCTCACTCTTTTCTCTCTTCACGCGAAGAGAAAATTATAAATTTTGAAAACCTTTTCTATGCTTGTTGTTCGGCTGAGCCACAGGTGGCGGACGTACAGATGCAGGCATGGGCTGTTGGGCCACAGCTGGTGGCGCCCCCAAAGGAGGTTGTTGCACCTGCGGCGCAGTCGGGATAAATAATTTCCCTTTACCGAGTACATCATCTACTGAGATTGATTTAGCCATACTGACGATTTTATCAGTTGGATTTCTAAGTGCGATAAAAAGGGCTCCCGGAGAAGTCGACAAAATGTAAATGAGAATTTGAGCATCTTCTGGTTTTGCTTCGATAGTTACGTTTGAAAAGCTTGTATTGCTATTCAGATTGTATTGAATAATTTTCTTTTCGCCGGCTTCTTGCTCCAAACGACGAGGAATATTGTTCACAATATTTAATCCCGTCGCGAGGATCGGCACGTCTTGCATGATCACTCGCACTTCGTGATGAGCCTCCTGGCCTTTGCCAGCTTCAACAGATGCAATAAGATCAACGCGATCACCTGGTTTTAACAAGTGAGATACTCCACGCATATCATCAATCGGAATATTGATCGCCCTTTTACCTGGAGATATCTCAAGTGAAAGACCTGTTTCGGGGCCTGGCAAAAGAAGTTTTGTCTGAAGAATTTGTTCGCCCTTCAATATGGGAGCAACAGCTACCTGGCCGACGGCTACGTTGACGTCACTGAGAGCTTGAGGTTGGATAAAGTCTCCGGGGAGATCAGCGAGCTCAAGTTTCGATTCGTTGATCGTTTCCATCTCAGCGATATCTTCAGTTGCTCGAACAACCCGTTTTGTGGCGCCGAGAGTTTTATGAACTTGAGTTTTCTGATCTTGTGACCAAGAATATAAGAGCAAAATAGATAGCAGGGCGAGACCTACTGAGATCCAGAGTGTACGTGATTCATTTGTATTCATACGCTGCTCCCTCTTTTACTGACAATCCGCATTCATGCAGATTCCATACGCGACCTTTATCCATGCTGGAGTCACGCCATCTTGGTTGTTGTATCGCTTACCAGCGGCTAAATTCGCTTCGTTGCTGAGTTGAACGTGTGCCGCTGTATTGTGGCCGACGGCATCTAAAGTTCTACCTTTAGATATAGGACGCTCCGCCGGTTGCTGTTTGCCATCGTCAGCGTGTTCGTTGACATCAAAGTGGATTCGAAAATTGTCGCCCAATACAGTTTTGGTTCGTGTATAACTATCGAGACTGATTTCTCCTGTCGCACCACCAAATTTGTCGGCATCTCTCAAGTAGGTAAGGTTTGCACGGTGCCTAAAAGTTTCGAACGCATAGTTTCGAGAACCAATCGATTGTAAAATTCCGGTGTGAATGATTCCAAAAACGCCAAATGTGAACGTGACCATCAAGGTGAAGCAAACCATTAAAATAATGGACTCAATACTAGAAAATCCGCGCTCGTCAAAGGCAGAATTTTTGAGACTAAAATGTTTAATCAGATTAACAGCCATTATCTGAAATCCTCACATAAGATCCAGCAAAATTAGGTAGCGACCCATAATGTGCATCAGACGCAGTGTTGATGAGCAAAGCCGCACGATTTTTATTAAAGCTAAGACATTCTGTTTCGGTCGGTTCGCGGATAAGATAGCTTGAAATAACTGTCTGAAAACCTTCACCTGAATTTGTCGTTTTTGTAGTTCCGAAAAATGGAATTTTAAAGTCGAGCAATTTAATAGTAAGTGGGATTTGAACTCCAATAAAATATTCGACACCAGAGGCATCATTTTGTAAAACCTGGACCGCGCCCATTTTAAACCAATTTTGACTAACAAAACCGCCAAATTTATTCACGCCTGCAAGACTGGTAGCCTTGTCGATTGCATTTGTTTTCTGTACACCGGGACTCACGTCTGCGCCCATATATGTTCGTGAGCTTGCAAATGCAATATATTGAACGACCTCTACAATTGTCAGCGAGTAAGCTAAAGCAAAGAACACCATCAGAAAAGCAAATGACAATAAGAAACCAAATAAAAAATCGATTGAAATCAAACCTTGGTTTGATTCTAAATTTCGAAAGTTTTTTATCTGAGGTCTCATCTATTTCTCTTCCTTTTTAATTCATAGTTGTAGCGTTGATTCTTTTTGATCGAAACCGGGATTCGGCTTGTGGTCGGGGGAGATGCCTTTCCGAGTGGCGTGCCTAGTTCGGGCATTCGGATTAAACGCCTGGCTATTAGGCCCTGCTTGCATCCAAACGCCATCACGAATCATTCCGTCTACAAAGTTCCATGGTCCTTCTATAAGTGAGGCAAAATAATTATTGTTTGTAAAAGCTTGAGAGATAGAAAGACTAATCGCTAAGAAAATAGTAATAAACAAGACCGCCTCGATCGTTGCTTGTCCATTTTCATTTGATTTCAGTTTCATCTTCATAAAAACTCTCAATTAAAAAATCTGCAAATGCAGACTTTCAAGCTTCAAATAAGTTATCCAACCTAAAAAAATCGGTGCGGTGAAAGGCATAGCTTGTAAATTCAGGCCGTCACTTTTTTTAAAGAGCAGAATACTCTTGATGTTTGTAAAATAGGTTTTGAGCCCACCATTTACACAAACCAAGACAAAGCCCCAGATCATTCCCCAGATGACTGCCAGCCCGAGTACATTGAGCGTCGTCATTCCACCAGCGATTAATCCGAAGACACCGAGAAGCTTCATATCTCCTGAGCCCAACCAGCCAAAAAATACGAGTGGCAGAGTAAGGGCGATTGCTGCAAAAAATCCCAATAGATGCTTTTGCAAAAAGGTGTCCGGTGCAATTGCTATACAAACAGCCGTTGCGATAATGAGTGCAATCAGAACTAGCCAGTTGTGAACTTTTCGAGTCAAAAAATCGTCAAGCATTCCGGCCAGCAATATTGCACTTGCCGTCCAATTGAGAAATGAAATGTTAAAAAAATCTGCGTTCATTCGATTCCTTATTTGAAAGTGCCGATGTCGGTGCCCTTTGTTTGATTAGGCAATTCCCACTCGACCCCTTTTCCATTTCTATCAACGAAGCCATCACCAGTGATTAAGTTGCGCTCCAGGCGTGCAGCCAATCTCGGTGCGCTGGTGGGGAAGAAGCCTTTGCCTCCAAAGTCCGCCACCATTGTGCCAAGAAAGAAAAAGACGCTGATTGCTAGCAGCAAAATCACTTCTATTGTCATTGCGCTGTAATTCCAGCCATACCGCTTGAAATGTCTTTCAATTTAGCAGTTACTGCCGCCATAATTTGGCCTTTGAAAAGCGCGGCAATCGCGATAACTACCACTAAAAGTAAGGCGTATTCGGCCATACCTTGAGCAGATTCGTCTTTTAAAATTGCGAGCATTTTTGTTTTTAAATTTTTCATTGTTGTCTCCTTCGTTTTTAAAAAATCTGACAATAGTTTTATCGGTCTTTTTGCACGAAGAGTTGAGGGCTAAACTATCAAATAGTCCGAGCTTTGCGCGTCGATAGTGAAAAGAATTTGGTCAGGCGACTATGCTTCAGTCGAGTTTTGTGATGAACTTGATCCTGTACTCGAAAATGAAGTCTTTTTTGGTTCAAACTTTACTTAAGGCGAGTTTCAAAAAAATTTTCAAAATTTGAAAAAATTTTGAAAAACGACTCAGAGTGAGACAGTTTTGAGTGTAAAAAACTTTAAAATTCGATAAAAAATTTTGATTAAATAGCTAAAAATTATTTGTGAGGCGAACAGTGAAACCAAAATCCTTACTGGCAATAGAAGTCGTATCAACCGCGTTTTCGTATAAAATCTTAAACGAAATTTTAGAAAATACTTGGCTTGAGACTGTCGAAATTTCATCCGCTTCGAACGCAAAAAGTGCTTTTATTTTTCAGGCTGACGATTTTCAAAAGCTCAAAACTTTAAAGCAGAGAATTGAAGATAAATACGGTCAACCAAACCGCCGCATTCTTGAAATTTTCTCGCCACAGCTCTTTGATTTATGTTTGATTGAAGAAGCGCATTCTGAAATTCTTCCGGCACTTATTTCGCTTTCCCAAAATCCGATTGAAGAGAGTTTTGTCGTATTCGAAACCGAGAGTTTGTGTGCGATTCTCACTGCTTTGCAGGCTGCTCTTAAGACCCATACACTTAAAATTTGTGATTTGAAACTGTTCAGGCAGAGCGGTGGGATGAACCATTTATTTTTGACTGGCTCGACCCAAAATTGTACCAAGGCATCTGCCGCACTCAAACAGCTGCTTCTGGCTAACTATTTGGTTGGTCATGTGGAGCTTATAGCCACCCCAGTTGACAAGTTACGCGAGCTTTTTGGCTTTAGGACTCTTTAAAGAATCCTTACTCAATGGGGTAGCGTGCATCAAAACGCCCTATTTTTAATTTTTTTTAAGTATGGCCTTAAAGGCCATTGGACATTGGCTAATCGGCTATGTAAACTCCTGCAACCGCTGAGGTAGGAGAGAGAAAAAATGTCTAAAAAAATCACGCCAAAACTCGTAAAGAAAGCGTCGAACAAAAATCAGTCCGAACAAAAGAAATCGAGTCAAAAAACTTGGACTTCAATGAAGTCGTATACGGATATCAAACTTGAAAGAACAACGGATGGTGTTGCAAAAATTACGATCAATCGCCCAGAAGTTCGAAACGCTTTTCGACCCCAAACGGTCGCTGAACTTCTCGAGGCTTTTAATGTTTGTCGTGATGATTCAGAAATTGGAGCTGTGATTCTGACAGGTCAAGGAGACCAGGCGTTTTGTTCTGGCGGAGATCAACGCGTTCGTGGAACCGGTGGTTATGTCGGTAAAGACGGCGTGCCTCGTCTGAATGTTTTAGATTTACAAAAAGTCATTCGATCTCTTCCGAAACCAGTTGTGGCAATGGTTGCAGGATATGCTGTTGGTGGCGGTCACGTTTTGCACATCGTCTGCGATTTAACGATTGCAGCCGACAACGCGAGATTTGGACAAACAGGACCGAAGGTTGGATCTTTTGATGGTGGACTTGGAAGTAGTTATCTCGCTCGTATCGTCGGTCAGAAAAAGGCGCGTGAAATATGGTACCTTTGCCGTCAGTACGATGCAAAGCAGGCACTTGATATGGGACTCGTCAATACGGTTGTTCCGCTTGCTCAACTTGAAACTGAAACCTTGCAGTGGTGTCGAGAAATGTTGTCGCATTCTCCTTTAGCATTGCGATGTCTTAAATCGGCTTTGAACGCGGATTGCGATGGCCAAATTGGCTTGCTTGATTTTGCTGGCAATGCAACTTTACTATACTATCTATCTGAAGAAGCAAAAGAGGGTAAAACTGCTTACCTTGAAAAGCGCAAACCTAATTTCTCAAAATTTCCTCGGCTACCTTAATGACGGCAGAAGCTCGTTCCGCAAGCGCTCCCATGAAGGCATGGATTCTTGCATTGAGACCAAAAACTTTAACTGCAGCTATTGTACCTGTGATAGTTGCTTCTGCTTTGGTCATCGCTCAGAGATTTGAGTTCAAGGCTTATCTCTCTTTATGTGCTATGTTCAGCGCCGTGTTCATCCAAATTGGAACAAACTTTATCAACGATGCTATCGATTTTAAAAAAGGCGCCGACGATGAAAAGCGCATCGGCCCGACTCGTGTCACACAAAGTGGAATGATCACGCATCGAAATGTGATGATAGGTGGCTTTGGTTGCTTTTTGATCGCGGCACTTTTGGGAATTCCGCTCGTAATCGCCGGTGGATGGACAATTGTGGCTATCGGATTACTTTCTTTGTTATGTGGATACATTTACACGGGAGGACCTTTTCCTCTTGCGTATGTTGGCCTCGGCGACTTTTTCGTTATCGTATTTTTCGGGATCGTTGCTGTTGGAGGTACCTTCTTCTTACATGCACAAAGCTTTTCGATCG
>JAYUEB010000501.1:0-4152 GCA_043739525.1 Bdellovibrionales bacterium | reverse complement strand
TAATTGTGTGAATCATACGAATCACTTCGGCGCCTTTTTCATAAACGGTCGGTGTATAAAAATTGTTAATTTCGATAAAGGATTGTGGACGCACAGGGTGAGCCATCGGGCCCGCGTCTTCTGCAAATTGAACGGTTCTGAGACGAATCACATCCTCAATGCGTTTCACAGCCCGTGAGAAAACCGTACTTGAAAATTCTTGATCACGATAGACCGTAAGCCCTTCTTTCAAAGAGAGTTGAAACCAATCGCGACAGGTGACGCGATTTCCGGTCCAATTGTGAAAGTATTCGTGTCCGATGATCGCGAGAATTAATTCGTAATCTACGTCCGTCGCCGTTTGGTTATTAGCTAAGATATATTTTGAGTTAAATACGTTGAGACCTTTATTTTCCATTGCGCCCATATTGAAATCATCAACGGCAACAATCATAAAGATATCGAGATCATATTCGAGTCCAAAAGTGTCTTCGTCCCACTTCATTGCCTTTTTCAAGGAGTCCATGGCATGTTTGCAACGTTGCTCGTAACCTTTGTGTGAAAAGATTTGAAGTTTAATTTTACGACCTGACATGGTTATAAAGTGATCTTCTAAAACTCCCAAGTCTCCTGCGACCAAAGCAAAGAGGTAGCTTGGTTTTTTAAAAGGATCTTGCCACTCAGCCAAATGCCGACCATCTGCTAAATCTTTTTGAGCCACTAAATTGCCGTTTGAAAGCAATACGGGATATAGAGTTCTATCTGCTGTTATCGTGACTTTGTATTTCGTCATGACGTCAGGACGATCCATGAAGTAAGTAATTTTACGAAAGCCTTCAGCTTCGCACTGAGTGCAAAACATACCTCCAGATTTATATAGGCCTTCAAGTGCAAGATTTCGTTGAGGATAAATTTTTGTTTTAACTTCTAGTTTAAAAGTTGTGTCGGTTGGATGCAGGTGTAGGCTCTTCTCATCCCAGTAGTAGTGTTCGCGTTCAAGAGTTTTGCCGTTCAAATTGACTTCGATGAGCTCGAGCTGTTCACCATGTAAGTAAAGCTTTGGAGTTTTAGTCGTCACTTTGGGATTGCGATACAAAGACATTTCGTTTGTAACGATGGCATAATCTTCGTAGAGGTCAAATCTGAGATCGACTTTCTCAACTAAAAAATCTGTAGCGCTATAATCTTTTAAAAAAACGGGTTGTCTGACTTCGGTCTTCATATACGGGATTCCCTCTAAAACTTAATATTCTTCATTTTTTCCCAAAGGCGGTTATTTAAAAACTCATTTGCAATTAAGAAAACCGGTTGTTCGTCCTCGGCATCTGTTTTTTTGCTATAGACGTCAGAAGGGAAGTCTGCAATTCCGCCGTATTTCTCGACCCAGAGTTTGCGAACGGCAAGTGAGTTGCTTAAAATAAATCGGGCTTCTTTATCTTTTTCTAATTTTTTGCGATTGATGAATTTGGCAAATTCAAATGGGCTCATCACGCGCGTCTGAGTGGTCTTCGAATCAAATTTTTTAAAAGTTTGATAGCCAAGATTGCGAACAAATTTATATTTTTGTTTGCCGGGTTCTCTGAAAGTAAAAATCATGTCGAGTTCGTTTTTCTCAAAACGAGTTTCGAGTTCACTCAAGTCATAAACATCGAGTTCAAAAGTCTGAATCACGCTGTGATCAAAGAGTTGTTGGCAAAAGTGAGCGCCGAGATTCAACATTCCTTCGAGACAGCCGACATTGAGCTGAGAGATTTGATCTTCAGCTTGAAGTTGCTGAAGACTTGACGAAAGTTTGCGTGAACTCTGCAAATAAATTTCGGCAACTTTAAAAGCAACGGGAGTCCATCCGGATTTTCGTCGAACGCTGCGATCGAGTAACACGACACCGAGTTCGCCCTCAATGCGTGAGATAATGCGCGAAAGTTGGGGTTGGCTCAGGCCAATATGTTCGGCGGCACCCGAAAGATTTTTATAATGAATCGCTCGACTTAAAACTGAGAGTTGCCAATGTAAATTATCCATGTGTAAAGTACTACCAAAGGAATTATGGCCAAACAAATGAAACGTCACAAAATCGGTCCTCTCGAGTGTATTGACATCGAGGATCCGAAACAGCCCTCAACGCGAGCACTCATCCTGCTTCACGGTTTTGGTGCAAGCTGCGAAGATCTTGCAAGTCTCGCCAATATGATTCGCGTTCCGAATCTCCGCATGATTTTTCCAAATGGTCCATTGAGTGTTGATCTGGGTGGGCATATGGAGGGGCGCGCGTGGTTTCCAATTGCTCTTAGAGATCTTGAAAGTTCTTTGAATTTTGAGGCGATTGTTCCGCCCGGAATTAAAAAATCTCGAGAGGCCGTCATCGAAATGATTTCTCGGCTCGGAACTGATTTTTCACAAATCGTCATTGGCGGATTTAGCCAAGGAGCTATGCTGGCGACCGATATCGCTTTGCAAGTGCATGAACAGGTGGCCGGGCTTGTCATTTTATCTGGAACTCTCGTTTCCAAAGAGATCTGGACGCAAAAATTGACTCAGCATCAAGGACTTTCTTTTTTTCAAAGTCATGGTGAGAATGACCCTGTTTTGCCTGCTAATGCGGCAAAAAACCTAAATCAAATGCTGATTTCTGGTGGTGCAAAAGGCCAAATGCATTTATTTCGGGGAGGGCACGAAATTCCACTCGAAATTATAACGCGCCTCGAAACTTTTATAAATCAGAGTTTCTCCAAAAAATCGTCTTAACTCAGAATTCATTTTCCTCATGCTTTAATTTTGTGCTACACATTTTTTTGAACGAATGTGTATTCCTGGCGGTTTGGGCATGGGGCTCTTATTGTCGTGAAGTCAGAAGTCGTTCGCTATTTGAGAGTAATCAGGAGAATCGTAATGGGTAAGAAGTTATACGTAGGGAATTTGCCGTTTTCAGTAACAGACGAGAGTTTGTCGGCGAAGTTCTCAACAATCGGTAGTGTTGATTCAGCAAAAATCATCATGGATCGTGACAGCGGTCGTAGCAAAGGTTTCGGATTTGTCGAAATGACAAATGATGAAGAAGCTGACAAAGCAGTTAACGAACTCAATGGCGCAGATTTCGACGGTCGGGCTCTTAAAGTTTCTGAAGCACGTCCACAAGAAGAACGCTCTGGTGGCGGCGGACGCGGTGGTTTCGGCGGCGGACGTGGCGGCGGTGGCGGAGGCTACGGTGGTGGTGGCGGCGGCGGACGCAGCGGCGGCGGCGGTGGCTACGGTGGTGGCGGCGGCGGACGCGGTGGTGGCGGCGGTGGCCGTGACGGCGGCGGCGGCGGAAATCGCTGGTAGTTTTTTTAAATTTTTTAGAATTATTGGAAGCTCCTTCAGAAATGAGGGAGCTTTTTTTTTCAAATTCGGTCTGCGGCTTTCGGGCAGCGGTCCTCGGTTCGCAGTTTTTCAGATTCTGTTTCCGTCTGCGGACAATCGGTCAGGGTCAGGCGAACTGGTATCAGGTATCAGTTTCAGTTATCTGATACCTGCGACGGAGACTGGCAAAACTGCCGACGGCTTACTACTGCCTGAACTGGCCCTAAGTCAGGGACACTGAAAAGCAATACCCGCGACATTTTTTCCGAGAGCAGAAGTTTCGCCCATTTGAACCAAGTTCGCGCCTTTGCGGGCAGCATCGAGTTTCATATCTTCAATAGCATCTTCAATTTTGCCATTGGCGTGAATAACGTTTCCTTCAACATGACCGAGGTTGCGGCAATCCTTTGAAGGAGCTTCGCGCTGAAGGTGAACATTTTTGGCCTCCGGTACAATCGCCTGATGTGAGCAGCCTGCCAAAATCAAGAACGCCAATAGGGTAAATTTTTGGACTAACATAATGATCTCCTCTAGTTCAAAATAAAATGCGAATGAGAAAAATCCTAGCCCTAGTTTTTGAGGTTAACAAGCAAATCGCCGATGGCGAAGTGCGTTTGTTGGCCAACAGTCTATCCTATTCAACATTGCTCTCACTTATTCCATTTTTTGCGGTGAGCTTAAGTGTGTTTCATGCGTTTGGTGGGCTCGATAAGCTCTACGCCGAAGTAGAACCTATCGTGATGCAAAATTTTGCCTCGGCAGCAGGTAAGACGGCACTCTCGAGTTTGCAGAATATGATTTTTAAAATTAAACCTCAGACACTGGGACTATTAG
>JAYUEB010000500.1:0-4154 GCA_043739525.1 Bdellovibrionales bacterium | reverse complement strand
TATTTTGGTTGGCAAAGCCCATCATGAATTTTATTAGCGACGGTTTTGGATTCGCCGGCGCGCAGGTGCACGCGATATCGCCGCATGGTCTGTGGACGAGCTTTATTTCAGACGGGATTTTGGCGAGCGTTGGTTCAGTGATTACTTTTGTCCCACAAATTTTTATTTTATTTGTCGGAATTATTTTTTTTGAGGACTCAGGTTATCTGGCTCGAGCGGCGACTCTCATTGATAAGCCATTTTCAAAAATTGGCCTCAACGGACGTAGCTTTGTTCCGATCTTATCGGCCTATGCCTGCGCGGTACCGGCAATGATGGCAGCTCGAACGATTAATTCGAAGCGCGAAAGATGGATCACGCTTTTTATTATTCCGCTTTTATCTTGTAGTGCGAGACTACCAGTTTACAGTTTGCTTCTCAGTTTTCTTTTTCAAAAAGAACCCGCCTGGAAAGCCGGCCTGGCCTTAACCGCAATTTATTTTGCATCTCTCGGGGTGAGTGTGATTGTAGCGGCAATCGTCAATCAGTTTTTGAAGAAAGAGGGGCAGTCGTTGTTTATGCTCGAACTTCCAATCTATCGAATGCCGCGCATTCGAAATGTTTTTCATTCGGCGCTTTCGAGAACCTACTCGTATCTGCAAAGAGCTGGTCCGGCGATTTTTAGTTTTGCTTTGATCATGTGGCTGCTCACAACTTTTCCAAAATATAATATCGAAGATCGCGTCGAGCGCTTGAACTCAAGTTATGCCGCAAGATTGGGGCGTGCCATTGAACCGATTTTCACCCCTATTGGTGGAGACTGGCGAACCGGAGTTTCACTCATCACAGCATTTGCAGCTCGTGAAGTTTTTGTTTCAAGTCTTGCTGTTGTGATGGGAGTGACGGATAACGAAAAAGCTTCTCAGCAAGAAAATCTTTTAAAGAGAATGGCAGACGCCCGAAATCAGCAAGGCCAATTGCTGTTTACAACCGCTTCGGTTTTGGGACTCATGCTATTCTTTCTGATTGCTCTACAATGTCTATCGACTTCGAGCGTGGCCACTCGCGAAGCGGGCTTTGGCTTTGCCGTCTTTCAACTCATTGTCTTCAATATTGCCGCATACGTATTGACGGTCGCACTCGTTCAGGGCCTTCACTTAGTAGGCATCGCATAACGTCTCATTTTGAGAAACGTCTCAGTTTTCGTACTTAATTTGAGCAATTGTCTAGGTTTGAGATTTGGTATCAAATTGAGAGCCCGAGGCTTGGTAACCATTTTGCTCCATACTATATTATGAATTTTAATTTGCGTAAGCTCAATGGTACTTTTGGATTTTTCTTGGGTTTTGCACTTATTCTCATTGCAACTCTCGTTGTGTTTAAGTTTTCAACGTCTGCACATAGAAAGATCGCTGAGGTTTCTTCTTGCGAAATCTTGTTTTGCGACGAAAACGAATTTACGACTCGCCATGATTTTTTAAGTGGTAAATATCAAATTTCAGATAAGGTGAAAGCATTTTCATATGTTCTGCCCGACAATACTTATCTGACTTTTGTAAATATGGGACTCATTGACCCGTTTTCAGTCGAGGCAAAGTCGGCGCAAAACTATCTTGCTCATAGGGCTGAAGTTTTTCGTGAACGTCTGTCGAAATATCAAGAAAAGGATCAAGATTCTTTAGAAAAAAGCGTGAGAATTGAAGCCGAAATTTTACCGCGTTCGTTTATCATTTTGAATACTGAAGGGCCGGTTGATCACGAGTTAGGATCCCATGAATTTCTGGCGGGTGCTCGGGTGGTCTTTGCAAGGTCCGAATTTGAAAAACTACCTTATCAGCTAGATCCAGAGCTTACGACTTTAAAACTCGAGAGAAAGAATCCAAAGGTTTGGGCTGCTGAGGTTGGCGGCCTGTTAGTGACAGCCAAAGGTAATGCCAATAAAAGTGTTGAACTCATTAATGCAGCTATTCAAGTAGCGCTTTCTTACTCAAATATTTGGGATGTCTATGTTCATACCTCAAAAATTCATGCCCGCATGTATCGACGTATGAGTCTGGCACCCGAAGAAATAACGATCATCGATAACCTCAATTATATTCTAAGATACGATCTCAAAGACTGGGGTGCAAATCACCTGCTGTCGACAAAGCCTGCAACTTCTCAAGGTGCGAACGAGCTCCAGCAGGGGCTTTAGCGTCACCCATGTCAAGTAGTTAACCAGATGGTATGCATTCGAGGCCTTCGCACTTTGGCCCTAGATATGCAAAGCTAAGCCTTATGAAAATACTCAAGCTTTTAAATTTTTTGATTTCGATGTCGGCCATTTTTATAGCTTTAGAGTTACAGGCGACCGATTTAGTTATTTCGAATCCTTCTGTATGTAAAATCACATTTAAACAAGATCCAGGAGAGCCCGATTATTCTTGCGTCGCTTCTTATATCGGACGTGGCTACTTTTTGACCGTAAGGCATTGTCTGTATGCCCCTCAATCCGATCCCGAGGTGGATAGCTATAATGACTATTCAGTGGATCCTAATCAGGTTCTTCTCTCTTGTCCTGGTTATACAGAGAAATTGGATGTCGACACAGCTATTCATTCACGAAAGATTTTAGCGTCTGAAGAACGCCTCAGCATTGGTGGGAGACTCACAGTTCGCGACTTGATCATCTTCAGAGTGCCCGTCCTTCAAGGCAATCTCAAGCCGATTCAATTGTACGATTCTCTTGCTGAAATGACCCCAATTTCGCCAAAAGATCAGGCTTGGTTTTTAAGTTATGGTGTCAGTAATGTTCGCAAAGTAAGTCGTAGCCAAGTTCGTATTGAATTGCCCGAAATTCAGAACCTTTCTTACACGGTTCTTCAACCTGAGCTCGGATTGATTTCATACAAAGGTTCTCTGATAAAGCGTGGAGACTCCGGGGGCCCTCTCTCCTTGAAAAATTCAACAGGAACTCGGGTAATTGCGCTAGCCAGTAACTATTGCCATCCCGATCAACCCAGTTGCGGAGAAAGCTTCGATTATTATAATTTTGTCTCGAACGAACTCCTCAGAGACCGCTTTTGCGCCAATGCCGACCGTGACCTTCGTAAGCTCCTGAAGTGTCGGTAAGGTCTAGAGACCAATCTTGACCGATTCCTGACACAATTTAAACACCAGCTCGCTTATCTTAAGTTCAAAGATTAAGAGGCGAAAGCTTGGTATCCAATGAAACCCCCATTATAGCGGCACCAAAAAGGGTCAATGACACTCATTTTGCGGACCGGGTTTTTCGCAAGATTTTGCGAGTAATTGCGTGGAGCATGATCGGAATCATGCTGGCGATTTTTGTTTTGTTACTCAAACTCGCTTTGCCAAGTCTTTCAAAGTTTGGTTTTCATTTTATCGCAGGTACCGATTGGAATCCGCCTGTTGATATTTTTGGCGCGTTGCCGTTTATCTACGGTACTTTGATGTCTTCATTTTTAGCGATTTTAATTGCAGGGCCTATCAGTTTGGGCGTCGCGCTTTTTCTAACCGAGCTTGCACCCAAACCTGTCAAAAAAGTGGTTTCGTTTTTTGTTGAGATGTTGGCTGCTATTCCGTCGGTGGTTTATGGTTTGTGGGGTGTCTTTGTTCTCGTGCCATTTATGCAAAAATACGTTCAGCCAACTTTGATTCATAGCCTCGGTCCACATACGACCTTCGCAAGTATTTTAGCAAAACTGCTTACGGCGCTGGTTTACCCAGTTGTTTTGACGAGTCAGATTTTTCATCTCAACAATTGGTCTCTCGAAGAAACTTCGCAGATGATGATTCAATTTTCAGATCAAATTTTTGCGGGCCCTGGTTATGGGGTAGGCCTGGTCACCGGTAGTATTATTTTGGCGATCATGATTGTCCCAACGATTTCTTCAATTTCGCGTGAGGTTTTTTCTAGTGTTCCAAGTCAGACGCGGGAGGCTTCTCTAGCTTTGGGCGCCACCCGTTGGGAAATGATTCGTATGTCCGTCCTTGCCTCTACCAAATCAGGAATTTTAGGAGCGATTATTTTAGGGCTAGGTCGAGCTCTCGGAGAAACTATGGCGGTGACCATGGTGATCGGTAATCGCAATGATTTGAGGCCGGCAATTTTGGCGCCGGCTCAGACAATGGCTAGCGTGATCGCAAACGAGTATAACGAGGCCAGTGGTCTG
>JAYUEB010000499.1:0-4163 GCA_043739525.1 Bdellovibrionales bacterium | reverse complement strand
TAAGACCGAAGTCAGTAAACAGCTCGCCGCTGTTCTCGGAAATCAATTTTTGAGATTTGATATGAGTGAATACATGGAGAAACACTCGGTGAGTCGACTTGTTGGGGCGCCCCCAGGCTACGTAGGCTTTGAGGAAGGTGGCCTTCTCACTGAAGCTGTTAACAAAAGCCCCTACGCAGTTCTTCTTCTCGATGAAATCGAAAAAGCGCATCCTGATTTGAACAATATTTTATTGCAAGTCATGGACAACGGAACACTCACAGATTCTCATGGTAAAACTGCGGACTTTAGAAACGTGATTTTGATCTTAACAACCAACGCCGGTTCAAGTGATGCCTCAAAACAATTTGGTGTGTTAGACAATCACTCTCGCAATCAAAACGCAGAACAGATGAGCGCGATCAAAAAAGTTTTTGCACCTGAATTTTTAAACCGTCTTGATGCTGTCGTACAGTTCTCTTCTCTTTCAAGCGACATTATCTTAAAAGTCGCCGAGAAATTTGTCGGAGATTTGGCTTTACAACTTGCTAAGAAAAAAATTGAGTTTAGCGTTAGCCCTGAGATTTTAAAATGGCTCGCTGACAAGGGTTTTGATCCTCTCTACGGTGCTCGCCCAATGGCTCGAACAATCGACGAGCATATCAAGAAGTTATTAGCCGATGAAATTCTCTTCGGTAAACTTGAAAAAGGCGGCAAAGTACGAGTAGAGCTTGACAAGAAATTGTCAGCCCCTCATTTTGTATATGGATGAGCTTAATTAGTACGACAGCCTCACGTAAACTTGGCATTAGCATGGCCCTTCTGACTGCGTTTTTATGGGCCATCCTTGCGATTAAACTCAAACTCACATTAAAATATATCGACTCCTACAGCATTGTTTGGTTTCGTCTCACCTTTGCTTTTGTTTTTTTACTCATTGTTAAAATGATTAAGGCTCCAAAAGAAATTTCGATTTTGAAGGCCCCGCCCTGGACCGGCATTGTTGCGAGCCTCGGCCTCGGCATCAATTATCTCTTTTATATGAAAGGCGTTGAATACACGAGTGCGAGCAATGCCCAAGTCCTCATTCAGCTTGCTCCGATTTGGCTCATCCTTGTCGGAATTTTTGTTTTCAAAGAGCGCCCTCGCAAAATTCAAGTCATGGGATTTTGCCTCGCATTTATTGGGTTTGGTCTCTTTTATAAGGATCAACTCAATTCAACAATTTTAAGTGAGCAAGCCACCTTTCAAGAAGGTAATATTTGGTTGGTAGCAGGGGCCGCAGGCTGGACTCTCTTTGCAGCCCTCCAAAAGCCATTGCTTAAGACTTATGATCCTCAACAGCTCAATCTACTGCTCTATGGCGTCGCGTCTCTCATACTCATTCCGTTTACTCACTGGGCGGCGTTTTTAAGTCTGCCGCCAATGGCGTGGTTGCTTTTGATTTCGCTGGGACTCAATACTGTACTTGCGTATGGCGCGCTCCCCATCGCATTTAATAATATTCCCACGTCGCAAGTCAGCGTCATTATCGCAGCCAATCCCCTCGTAACTATTTTTATAATGGCGCTCCTTTCTTCTCTCGAAGTGAGTTGGATTGCCCCAGAACACATCGCAGGACTAGGCTATTTTGCTGCAGCAATAGTTGTGGTGGGCGTCGTTCTGGCTCTTAGATCCCGCAAAAACGCTTAACTCCAGGATCTGGTCTCTTAGACTGCGGGAATTTTAAGCTAAATATCTTATTTTGTTACTGTGATTCGGCTTTCTTGATATATTGAAGAAATGCATAAATTGAAAACTCGTAGTCCGTTGATTGCTCTGCTTTGTCTCAGCCTATTTGCCTGTTCGACCAGCGATCAAAAAAAACATCACGCAATGAAATCAACTCGCCTTCAGTCACGAGCTCCTGCCGCGATCACAAAATGTGAAGACGCGGGCTGTATCTTGATTACAAAATATCGAGATGCACTTCAATCTATAAAAGATAAGAAATTGGATGATGCTTGTGACAGCTTTATTCAACTTTCTGAGGCGCAAAATTTTAGTTTGAAGTCACTTGCACTCGCTCGTGCTTTTATCATTTGTTCGAACGACCACAAAAGTGCCGAGACGCAGAGACTTCCGAGCATTGAAAGTTTTCTTAAAATGAGTTTTCCGACCTGGACCGGTGACGTGCAGCTACGTGCAGCCCTCACTCGCAGCCAAAATATTCATGATGACCTCAGTGAATATAAATTGTCGTTTCAAACCATGACAGAGCAAGTTCGGCACAAAACAGCATCAGAATCAGACAATGAAAAATTAGCCCGTCGATCAATCGAAATTCTACACGCCCATAGTTCTGATGAAAATTTTAAAAAAATTGCGACTGAAGATCAACTCAACGAAAAACTTTACGAGATTGCTCCTCGACTTAATCCAAATCCAACAAAAGAGAAACTCTGGTTGGCCGCTAAGGATTTCGAAAAAGCAAAATTAGATTTTACCCACGCACGCGCGATTTACAAAAAAATCTATGACAACATTGATAAGCAACAAACTAAGTCCGCAGACGATTTAGAAGTTCAATACCATGCGCTCGATGCTCTTCGCTACGATTATAAACTTGAACGCAGTAGCGATCACTCTGGACTTTTTGATGCTGCGAAAAGAGCGACGGATTTTTGCTACAAATACCTGAAACAAAAAGGTAAAGATTCGGTTTGGGCCTCTCTTTATATGAAAGCTACTGTTCTCTACGCAGGCCATCTGTGGACTTTTACAAAAACCGACGGCTCGACAAAACTCGCAATTAAAGTTTTAGAAGATGCAATTGGCTACTTGAAGACTGTCAAAGGCGAATCCTTTGTGGATGATCTGGTTTTGATGCGCGCTCGGATTGCAGATGAGCAAGGTGATACGGATTTAGCCCTCAAGCTCTTACAGAATATCGGCAAAGAAACCAAAGACGACGACAAACGCGATCAGATGCTTTGGACGAAAGCTTTCATTTATTACAAACTCCAAAAATATTCCGAAGCCGTTGCTGCGTTTAGTGATATGATTCCCAATGATCCAAAAGAGCACAATGCCCGCGCACATTTTTGGAAAGCCGAAAGCTTCAAGCAATTAGAAGCTCGCGATTCTGGACCTTCGAATCCAATGAAAGTTCTCAATCCGAGCATTGCGGACTTCACATGGCTGGTTGAAAACGAACCCTTTGGATATTATGGCTTGCTCGCCTCTCACGAATTACGATTGCCTTTGCCATCAATTGAATCTGTACGTAAAGCACAACACGAAAAAAAGAAAACAGACGACAAAGCTTCAAGTTCTATCTCGCCTTTTGAAAATGCCGATCTTTTTGAAATGAGCCAACACATGATCTCGGCAAAAGAGATTGAATTTGAACGAAAACTTCTAGATCAAACTTCACAAAAAATGAGTAGTAACCATTCAACCACCTCACAAAATTGGATTGATCTTCTCAAGCTTTACGCACAAGCTGAACAATATCAAAATTTATTTGAGAGTCTTGCTGGCTTACCTCTCGAAGTTCGCAACCAGGTTTTTGCAGATGATCCCGATCTTGTATTCCCAACTGAACCTTACACGGCAACCGTGCAATCGGTTGCACAGCAATTGGGTGTACGTTGGGAATTTGTATTTTCAATCATGAGACAAGAGTCTTCGTTGAATCCAATGGCAAGAAGTCCGGCAAACGCTTTTGGACTTTTGCAGCTCATTCCAGAAAATGCTCTTGAAGTCGCAAAGGATGTGAACGTTCATCTTGATGCGCACAAAGATTCGAACGGTCACATGCAGCTCGACAATCCAGAAATTTTATTTGATCCCACAATCAACATTCAGCTGGGTGTTGCACTCATGAAGCGTCTCTTCAAAAAAAATCAAAACAACTTCATCAAAACAGTAGCCGGCTACAACTCAAGTCCAGGTGCTGTCGACGGCTGGATACGCTCAAGATACCACGGTGACATTTTAGCCTTTATCGACGACATTCCCTACGAAGAAACCAAAACTTATGTCAAAACCGTCATGAGAAATTTTATCTACTACTCAAGATTAGAAACGCCATCAGTTGATGTTGAGTTTCCGTCGTGGTGCCTTGAGGGATTCCCGACTATAAATCAGTAAGGCATTCGCGCATTCCCGTGAGGGACTCGGGCTCCTGCCCTCGCCAGCAT
>JAYUEB010000498.1:0-12489 GCA_043739525.1 Bdellovibrionales bacterium | reverse complement strand
TGATGATCGACCTCAAACTTCTGCGCGGCAATCGTGCCGAACTTATCAAAAATCTCGATTTTAAAAAATATTACATGCATGGCGTAAGTCATTACTTGGGATTAGATGTCCATGATGCAGGTCTTTATTTAGTTGGTGGAGAGCCTCGTCGAATTGAGCCGGGATTTCTATTTACGATTGAGCCAGGTCTTTATATTCCAGCAAATGATGAGAGCGCGCCAAAAGAACTTCGTGGCATCGGCGTTCGTATTGAAGATAATATATTGGTAACCGAGAATGGATACGAAAATCTGACAATCAAAGCTCCCAAAGAGATTTCAGAAGTTGAAGCGATGATGGCCGAAGAGCCAAAGTATTTTCGCGGCTAAGGTCTCGTCCAAAAATAAATGCTCTTTCTATGCGCCGTGGATTTTTCGACAAATCGAGCCGGGAGGAGGAACGACTAGCCAGGGGCTTAATCGGACGACGACCAACGAAGAATTGTCGAAGAAGACCAAACAAAGAAAGACCAAACAAAGAAAGAGTAGTTATTTTTGGATGGGCCCTAAGAGCGAAACTCATGAATCAGCCAGCCCTTCTCACGCGCTTCTTTTTGAAGCATAAGCTCATCTTCTAGTAAATGAATTTCCTTGCTATCTGAGCTCTGTGTTCTGACCGCGAGCTTTAATCCTGTTGAACAATTTAATAGGGCTGTATCACCGACTGTGTTACCTGAGCAAAAGAGAGGCGCAATGCCACTCGTTTTTTTGAGTAGTGCAGTAGCCTTACCTTCACGATAGGTGGCGGGTAGTATCGGACGTGTGCTCACAATTCCATTTTCGATTTCGGTTTCGATTCCAACAACGTGATCGTGGTCAATTCCTAATAGCGCGGCGGCCGGTTCGACCGCCCATTTAACAGATGCCGTGACTACAAACACCTCAAAGCCGCTTCTTTTCAAAAATGCGATCAATTTTTGTTGGGACTTGAGTAGCGGAACAGTTCCAATAGCGATCTCGGCCCACATTTGAACTTGCGAAAGCTTTTGTCCCACGTTGATTTGTGCGAGCCAGAAATAGGCCTTGATGCGATCAACAGCCTTAAGATCGATGTAGTGTTGCCAAGGGTCCGTAGGCATGTTGGGTAGGTCGCAATTGGCGATTTGGTAATGAAAGAAGACTTCACCGATATCGGTATCCCAAAGTGTACCATCAGCGTCAAAGGCTGCAATATGACGAGTGCCTGGCTTTTTCAATTTCAGGAGACGCGTTTCGAGATCTTGAGTAAACGAATCTGAAAATTCAACTAAGGGGCTATTACTTTTTAAGTGCATGAAGTATTATGGCTCTCGAAACATGTCTCCGTCAAAATTAAAAATGGAAGCTGATATGCAGACCGAATTTTATGTTGCTTCAATCGGTGATCTCGATCGCATTTATCATTTTGCGAACGAGCATCTTTCAAAACTATCCCAAGATCCCACGGCATTTATGTTTGAGTCCTGGACTGCACCATGGAGAAAAGAATCGCTTGAGCATTACTTAAAAGGTGGATGGAGTTTTGTTGCAACTACAAACGGAGAAGTCTCTGGGTTCTTCTTGGGGCAGCCACTTTTATTTTTAAGCCGCCAGACCCAAAGTCTGTGGATCGAGATGCTTTTAGGTGAAAGCGATGCGGTGACTGAGTTTCTAATAGAAATTGCAATCAAAACCGCTCGTGAAAAACACCTCCAAAGAGTTTTATTTGCCGACTACAGCCAACATAAGTCATACTTAGAAAAGTTTCACGTACATCAACAGAAAAACGACCTCGGTGAATGGAACTATATAAAATGAAAAATTTTGCTTTCTCAGATCGTTCGGCGGCTCTTCAACATTTAGAACAAGAGCAATTTGACTTACTCATTATCGGCGGCGGAATTACCGGCGCCGGTGCTGCTCGCGACGCCGCATCTCGAGGAATGAAGGTAGCACTTGTTGAAGCGCAAGACTTTGCGCAGGGGACTAGTTCGCGCTCAAGCAAACTCATTCACGGTGGGATTCGATATCTTGAAAACCTTGAATTTGGTTTGGTATTCGAAGCGCTTTCAGAACGACGACTACTTTTTGAAATTGCTCCCCACTTAGTTCATCCACTTCGATTTGTTCTGCCGCTTTATCAAGGCTCGCGCGTTGGTATGTTTAAAATGGGTCTCGGAATGTGGCTATACGACGCACTTTCAATGTTTGAAGCTCCAGAAATGCATGAGCGACTCGACTCAGAGCAGACGATGGATCGAGTGCCGCTTTTGCAAAGCCAAAAACTGATGGGCTCTTTTGTTTATTCAGATGCCTACATGGATGATGATCGCCTCGTCATTGAAACTTTAAGATCAGCGCAAAAACTAGGAGCGACATCACTTAGTTATGTTAAAGCTATCGGCTCTCAATTTCAAAATGGCAAAGTGGTGGCGGTTGAAGTTGAAGATCAAATTTCGAAAAAGAAAACTATAGTACGAGCAAAACATGTTATCAGTACGACCGGTCCATGGACCGATATCGTCGCGCCTCAAATTGTAAAAACTTGGAAAAAGATTTTGCGCCCCTCGAAGGGTGTCCATCTCACATTTCGTCGTGACCGCATACCTCTTTCACAGGCGGTCGTCATGGCCGCTGATAATGAAAAGCGTATTGTGTTTGCCATTCCACGACATGAGATGGTGATTATTGGTACGACCGATACAGATTTTCAAAAAGATCCGCTTGAAGTAACGACGACTCCGCAAGACGTTGAGTATCTTTTGAATGTAGCGCGAGAGTATTTTCCTGGAGCGCTTCTTAAACAAAACGATATTATTGCGTCTTATGCAGGGGTTCGCCCCCTGGTGGACGATGGCGCCGAAACAGAAAGCAAAACGAGTCGTGAGCATTTGATTGTGGAAGATCCACAAAATGTCACTTTTGTTGCAGGCGGAAAATACACTACTTATCGCTTGATGGCCGAGCAAACTGTTGAAGCCGCACTTAAAACTTTTTCTCTTGAAGATCAGGTCCGATTTCGAAATTCACAAACCAAAGTCGCGCTCAACCCTCATGCGACGATTGAAAAATTAGATGAAATTGAATATCGCATTTCAGAAATCGCAAAATCCGAAGGAATCTCTAAAACAGTTGCCGAAATTTTATTTTTCAGACATGGCGAAGAGGCTTACGAAATTTTAGAAAAATATAAAGGTCGCGGTCACGACCTTTCGGCAGAAGACGCGGGCTCAAAACTTCAGGCTGATAAATTAATGTTGTGGGGACTTGAAGCAAGACATGCGATTCACCAAACGATGTGTTTTCATCTTACTGATTTTTACACCCGTAGGGCTCCGCTCTTTTTATCGCATGTGGATCATGGCCTTGGACTTCTTCCGAGTATTTCAAAGATTTTTAGTGAGGAATTGGGTTGGAGTCCCCAAAAAACCAACGACGAATGTCGCGAACTTCAGGCCTATTTCCAACGCGAACTGGCATGGAGATAGGTCTCTTACCAAGTCTTTGAGTTTTTCATTTTATCAATGAATGTAAGTACTTTCATTAAGCCAATGGAGCTCTGAGTTGAAATAAAGTCTTTGAGCTTCTGGCCTCCGCCTTTCAAAATCTCAAGATAACCATCATTTAAAATCGCCTTGAGGCTGCCCTTTATTTCAACGCGAATATTTCCAGTCACAATTTCAGTGAAAATGCTGACGCCGATCTCGCCAATGTCATCCGACTTTGAATTTGCTAAAGTCTCAATTGTCTCCGGCTTCATATGAAAAATGAAACTCGGATTTATTGCCTCACGTCTTTCTACAGTCGGAAGTCCACCCTTGTTAAAAATTGCGCAATCAATTTGATTGCCGATGACAATTCCTAGTTCCGTTCCAGGCTTAAGTAGGCCCAGTGCCCATCTCGCGGCTGGACGAGTCTCGAAATAGTTTTTTAAACTCTCAAAAACTTGTTCTTGGTTCACTTGAACTCCCTTTCGATTAACAAGAATAAGCAAGTATAGACAGAGCCTTGAGCGTGAGAAAGCAAAAACTGCGACGCGATAGAGCAAGATCCTTTGTTGACTCCCTTTTTTAATCTCCCTAGAGTTAAAAAAGTCACATAGATAAGCAGCCTTACGCTAACTTAGTAAAAGAGATCAAATGAGCGTTTTAGATAAAGTTTCAGACTATTTTTCGAATGATATCGCGATTGATTTAGGAACTGCGAACACACTTGTGTACGCAAAAGGTCGCGGAATTATTTTAGATGAACCTTCGGTTGTTGCCGTTCAAAAGAACTATCGTGGAATGCAAAACCGCGTACTCGCTGTCGGCAAAGAAGCTAAAGATATGCTTGGTCGAACTCCAGGTACGATCGTTGCGATTCGCCCAATTAAAGACGGTGTTATTGCAGACTTCGAAGTGACCCAGAGTATGCTCAAGTATTTTATTTCAAAATCGACTCAAAATAAAAAGAGCTTCATTCGTCCACGTATTATCATTTGTGTTCCCTACGGGATTACACAGGTTGAAAAACGTGCGGTAAAAGAATCGGCACATTCAGCCGGAGCTCGCGAAGTTTATTTGATTGAAGAGCCAATGGCTGCTGCAATTGGTGCAGGTCTTCCGATCACAGAGCCAACCGGAAACATGGTTGTCGATATGGGTGGCGGTACAACAGGTGTTGCGGTTATTTCTCTCGGCGGTATCGTATATTGTAAATCAATTAAAGTTGCCGGAGATAAATTTGACGAAGCGATCGTCAATTATGTTCGTAGACAATTCAATCTTTTGATTGGTGAGCAGTCGGCTGAAAAAATTAAAATCAAAATCGGCAATGCTTATCCTTTTGAAGAAGAACGTCTCATGGAAATCAAAGGCCGCGATCTGGTTGCCGGCGCCCCAAAGACGATTGAGATTACAAGCTCTCAAGTAAACGATGCTTTGATGGATCCTTTAAGTGAAGTGGTCGATGCCGTTCGAACAGCACTTGAGAAAACTCCTCCCGAACTCGCATCCGATATTGTTGATAACGGAATCGTTCTGACTGGTGGAGGAGCTTTACTTGCGAACTTTGACGTTCTTTTAAGAGAGCGTACAGGTCTGCCAGTTTCGATTGCCGAAGATCCATTGACGTGTGTTGTATTGGGTTCCGGAAAAGTTCTCGATAATATGGATCTCCTCAAGCAAATCACGACGGACTAATGAGTTTCAGCCCGAGCTCAGAGATCAACAGAGAAATTTATTTATTTTTCATCATGTCGACACTTGATGAAAAGATCTCGGTGCAAAACACTCAAAAAGTTATCGCCTTTTTAAAATCAAAGTTTCAGTCAAATGAAGTTCAGCACGAAAAAGCCGTTCGTAAACAGGCGCTCATCAAATCAGTCGAGCTATGGGACGCTTTTTCTAAACATATTCTGGGCCAACGACAAAAAACAATTGTGAATAAAAATGATCGTTCGAGCCCGGCCATGAACTGGACAAATCAGTTGGTCGGAATTCAGGCACAGAGCATGGCGACCTGGAACAAGTTTAGCAGACAAGCCAGGCCTGAAGAGGCGCTCGCAATTTTAGCGACTCGCATTTTAAAATTTACCGAAGAAGATTTGAGCGAAGCTCAAGGAGTTAGTTTAGGAACGGTTCGATTTCGCATTTCGCGTGCCTCGAAAATTTTGGGAATCTGTGCAGAGGATCAAGCGTGACTTTAAGACAGAGCATTTTTCAAGCCCGCGAAATGTTGCTCGATTACCACGAGAACAAGCTCGATTCTGCTCGTCATGAAATGGTTAAAAAAGTTTTAGCAAGTGATGTTGAAACCGAGCGGGCACTGAACCAAATTAAAAAAGGTCTCGATTTTGCAAAACTTCTTTCACAGGCAAAGTTGAATGAGAACTTTGGAGAGCAGTTAAAAAAATCCGAAAACATTTCATCTTTGATTACTCATTACTCACGATTTAAAAACTGGAGCCAAGCTTTTCGAACATCGACCTATGCTATTTTGGGCTGTCTTTTTATCGTTGTCATTGTGATGAGTCTACCAAGAAATACTTTGATGAAATTCAAACTTAGGCAGAAGGCGAGCCAAGAAATTGTTTTATCTCAAGTAGCTAAAAATCAAGATCTCGGCACGGAGTCAGATGATCCTGAAAAGCGTGATGCGCAGGCTGTGATTGCCCAAAACTTGCCAACTGACACAGATGAAGATGATGCTTCAGATGCAGCGGGAACGGATGCAAGCGGAGATGAACACGCCGAACCAATTATTATTCCACCAACTCCGCCACCAACAAGAGCGAGTGCGAAAGCTGAAAAACTTGCTGCCGCTGCGATTCAAAAAGAAGAATCCACTGAAGAGGGCGATGAGTCTGGTGAAAAACAAACGGCGTCTGATATTTCAAGTGATCGTAAAACCGGCGGCTTTGTTTATCGTGGAACAATGAAGATCGACGAACTTGATGAGAGATCGCCATTGATCGCCCAGCAAATTGCTGATCTGGGTGGAAGAAAAGCCGGCGAGGTCGAGCTCGGTTGGCGTAAAGACAATAAGGGTAGTTATTACCACTTTTCTATGCCAGAAGAGAATTATGACAAACTTCTTGATTACCTACATGGCTTTGGTCCCGTCCGGTTCTCAAAAGATTCTCACCCAAGAGTGATGCCTCAAGGAGAAATTCGCATTATTCTATGGGTCGAGCACAAGAATGAATGATAAGAAAAAAGCAGAAGAACAAACTTTAAAAAAGCCACGTAGATCACTTCAAACGATTTTGATCATTTGGTTTCTTTTACTATCTGTCGTGCCACTCGGATTTGTGACAGGTTATTCAATTAGTCGTTTTGAAAAAGCAATTAACACCGAACTCGGGCAAAGACTTTCTGCAAATGTGCGAGAGGTAACCTCTCTTGTCGCAAGTTTTGAATCTTATCTCAAGCAGCGCTCAACAGAGCATCGGACAGACTCGCTTCTTGCTACCTATCTTGCAACCAACTCTCTGACTCAGGCGCGTGCACATATGCTTCAATCTATGCGTAACACTTATTTACGCGAGCTTTCCATTTTTGGTAGAGACGCGTGTTTAGTGGCCAGCATTAATCAAGATGAAGTTTCAGGTGTCGAAGGCAAAACGGTAAAAGCAAACGACGATATTTGCCTTGCAGAAAACTATCAGTCCCTGGTTGCGTCTAAAGGCGAAATTCTTCTCGCGCAACCAGCAAAGGATAAGAGTTTTGACCTGGTTGCCATAACCAAAATTGAACGTGGCGGAAAAGTCGTTGGCTATATCGAGGAGATTATCAACCTCGGAAGTGCTTTTCTTGAAGGAATTAAGAAACGATTGAGCCTCGAACTCATCATGTTTGATTCAAAAGGCTCAATAGTAGCCGCTAGCCACCCGGACTTCTTACTTTACCCACAAGAGTCTTTAAAAAACTCTGTGTTGAGTTCTGGAAATGCAATTTTTGACCTCGTTGTGAGAGATCAACCTTATGGCTTCATGATCGCACCGATTAAATGGGGTGATGAGCAGATTTTTATCGGTGTCGGCGCCTCAAAAGAAAAAGCAAAAGCGACTATGAAAAATGTCAATTATGCTTTTTTTACAATGTTAATCGCAATCGTATTTTTGGTTTTGATAATCAGCTTTTTCTCGGCGCGAACGGTGATGCGTCCATTGCATGAGCTTGTGCAGGCAACTCAAATGATGAATCGTCGGGGCGAAGCAGTCGAAATATCTGTAAATAGCGACAATGAAATTGGTCTTCTTGCAGATAGCTTCAATGATATGGCCAAGAGTGTGAAGCAGGCCCGAACGGATCTTGAGAAAAAAATTAAAGAGATTGAAGCCGCTTACTCAGAGCTTAAAGAAACTCAATCGAGACTCGTGCATTCAGCAAAAATGGCCAGCCTCGGTCAACTCGTTGCAGGCGTCGCACATGAATTGAATAATCCGATTGGATTCATCTTCAGTAACATGAATCATTTGAGAGACTACTCGCAAAAACTTTTAAAACTGATCGACGAATCTGAAAAACATCCCGAAAAAATTGCCGAACTAAAAGAAGAAATTGACTACGAATTTCTTGTTCAAGATATGCCAAAACTTATTAACTCTTGTGAAGATGGCGCTCGTAGAACGAGAGATATCGTTGTCGGACTCAGAAATTTCTCACGTCTTGAAGAGGCGAAGCTTAAGAGCATTGATTTGAAAGAAAGCATCGAAGCAACACTCAAACTATTGTCTGGTGAAATTAAAGGGCGAATAGAGGTTCATTCCGAATTCGGAGAAATGCCAGAAGTCATGTGTTACGCGAGCCAGATCAACCAAGTTTTTATGAACATCTTGTCAAACGCGGCTCAAGCTATTGATGGCAAAGGCACAATTTGGATTAAAACAAATTTGAAGGCTCCGAGTAAATCCTCGATTCAAAATCCGCGTATTAATAAAAGCGCAATTGCTGAAATTAGCATTCGCGATTCAGGGAAGGGAATTCCGGCAGATGCGTTGGAGAAAATTTTCGACCCGTTCTTTACGACTAAAACAATTGGACAGGGAACTGGTCTGGGCCTCAGTATTTCTTACGGAATTGTGAAAAAACATGATGGCGATATTTTAGTCACCTCACAGCCCGGTAAGGGTACTGAATTTAAGATCCACCTCCCAATAGCTGGCCCAGAGCAAGTTTAAACTTATTTCAAGTAAAAGTACTGCATTCAGAGGAGATTTGATCAAGTCCACCTCGAGATCTACCGATAAAGAATGATGCGAGAAAAACCGGTTTCTAAAGGCTCCGGCCAAAATTCGAAAGAAGATAATCAATCGGCCGCGTCGATTGTCTTTATGATTTTTGGACTCGTTTTAGTTGTTTCAGCAATGTTTTTATTTCATACGAAGAAAAATCAAGCCAGCTTTTCCTCGGTTCGACCTTCAAAAGGTTCAAATCAAATTGATCTTGACACCTCAGTTGATCGAAAGCGAAAAGTTGAGGGACTCGAGATCAACAATCAGCGAATGACGGCTGAAGTAAAAAAAGAGCAAGAAATGTTGAACCTCGGAAATAAAAGACTGGGCAGCGTTGAGGCTCAAGATAACTTGATGAAAGACATGAACCTTTCGGGAGAGCCAAATTCTCAAGATCAAAATCGTGATCGTTTGCGGGACGACAGAGCATCTTATCCTGACGTTTTTGTTCCGCATGAATTAGCTATCGATCACGAACTTTATGATCAGGCGAAACGTGAAGAACAAAATGATCGGAAAGTATTTATTGAAGGTCTTAAGAAAAGAGCCGCTGCCCAAAATTTGGATGTTCAGTATGATCCTAAGACGGGCGAAATTGTCATTGATCGCATTCCGCAAAGTGAAGAAGGGTCAACTACGCAGCCTGGATTTGCGAAGTAGTTATATCTCAAATTCACACCATCTCTTTTCTCGAAAACTAAAATACGAATCTCGAATAATCAAAAGATGATCGATTAACGGAATCTCAATGAGCTTACCTGCCGAGATGAGCTGATTGGTCATTTTAATATCTGCCGTGGAAGGCATTTGTTCTTGGCTAGGATGATTGTGCGCAATAATGATGCTTGTCGCGTTGTTAAGAAGTGCAAATCTAAAAATCTCTCTCGGATGAATTAGGCAAGTATTCACGGTACCTCGAAAAATCATTTCAGCTTTGAGTAATTTAAGGCTCGGACTTAGGGCTAGAGTCCATACTTCTTCCACCTCGAGCGTTCGCAGGGGTTGAAGGATTTCAAAGGCACTTGCGGCACAGGAGATATCAAAATTGAGGTGAATCAAATTTCTAGACTTCATAGCTGTGTGATTCATGCAATAGGTGTGATCACTTGGGCTTCGAAAATGAACCCAGAATAAAAAATTGCGGTCCGTCTTGCGAATTTGATGACGCTAGCACGCTGTCGTTTGCACCCTCAGTCCGATGTGCTTAAACTCGTATACTTAGTACAACTAAGGAGTTCAAATGAAAAAATATTTGCTAGTTTTGGCTGCGAGTTGCGCACTTGCAACAGGTTGTGGTCCAAAAGCTTTTGTACACGGCGATTACGACGATGTTTCAAAAGAGAATAATCTTAATGATCAGTGGAGTGAGACCGATATGCAAAAAGTCGTACAAGATTTAGTTGCAAGCTTGGTTCAATCTCCGGCGGTTTCTCAAGCTAAAAAGCCACCAATTGTGATGGTGACCAATCTTCAAAACAAAACAGATGAACATATCGACACTCAAAGTATTATGGATATGGTAAGTGTTGAACTTCAGCGTGGCGGACGAGTGGCGTTTGTTGATAAAGAGGCTCGTGAAGATGTTGCAAAAGAATATGAATATCAAAACTCTGGAATGGTAAATGGCGAAACTAAAAAAGGTCCAGGCGGACAAATTGGCGCAGATTACATTATCAACGGAAGATTGGACTCAATTGTTCAAGAGGCCGGCAAAAATAAGAGCGTTTACTACAAAGTGACTTTGAAACTCACAAATCTTAAAACCAACGTGAGTGCTTGGTCTGACTACAAGCAGCTTCGCAAAAAATATAAAAAACAATCTGTTGGTTTATAATTTCGAGCAAATAAAAAATGAAAGAGAACTCGTTCAATTCTTCTAGAAAGTTTTTAAAAAAGAGTTCTCCTTTTGTGTGGGCCTTAACAGGCCTACTTTTTTTTGGTTGTGCGACTTACCAATCCAAAGTCGAGTCTGCACGCGATAACCTCACCGCTCACGAAAATGATAAAGCCATTAAAACTCTAGAGCCACTTGCAGAGACGGTCGACAAAGATCAATTGGTTTATGTCTTAGACTATTCGGTCGCACTTCAACAGGCCGGCAATTATAAAGAAAGTGCGCGTTGGCTTGGAAAAGCCGACAAAATTGCTGAAATTCAAGATTACACAAGTCTGTCTCGTGAAGCGAGTTCGATTATTTTAAGCGCCGAAATGGTTCAATATAAAGGTGACGACTTTGAGAAAATTCTCATTAACTCGGTCAACGCCATCAATTATTTAATGATGAACGAGCTCGACGATGCTTTGGTTGAAGTTCGTCGTGTAAATGAAAAGCTTTACAGATTTAAAACAGAAGCTAAGAGAGATTACGAACAAAGTCCTTACGCTTCGTATTTGGCTGGCCTCATCTGGGAAGCAAGTGGCAAATTTGATGACTCATATATCGATTATAAAAAAGCTTATGAACTTGCTCCCAATTATGCCCCCCTCCATGCGGACCTCATTCGATCTGCGATTCGCGCAAGGCGCGAAGAAGATGTTGAGAAATGGAAAAAGACCTTTCCTGAAGCTCAAATCGGCAATGATTGGAAAGATCCAAAATCGGGAGAGCTCGTTTTCATTTATCAACAAGGTTGGGGACCTCGCAAACGTCCGCGACCGGGGGCTCCAAGATTTCCTAAGTTATTTCCGGTCCTGACTTCGACAAGAAGTGCGGAACTTCAAGTAGACGGCGCCGACAAAATTCGAACCACGTCGATTTACAGCGTTCAAGATGTTGAGATTAAGACGCTTGAAAATGACTACGCGGGAATTGTAGCAAAACGTCTGGCGGGAGTGGCAACAAAAGCGGTCATTGCCGATCAGATTGGTCAAAAAAATAAACTCTTAGGTTTCGCGACAGCCATTGCACTTAATGCGACCGATCGCGCGGACGTCAGACAGTGGTCGACTTTGCCTGAAACTTTTCAGATAGCGCGTAAATACTTGAAGGCGGGAACCTATAAAATTTCAATTGAAGGTCTGAACTATGCAGGTATTCCGACCGGTGAGAATATGCCACCGCAAGAAGTCCGTATTTTGCCCGGCAAAAAGACTTTCATCACCTGGCGATCCTTTCGGTAGGTCGTAGTCCGGCCGGTAGGCTGTTCCTAGGTTTACGGGCAATTACGAAGCCTTCAGTGAGCTCCGACGTCGACTCAGTTACTTTCTGAGAACGCAAAAAAAAAGAGATCGTTTCCGATCTCTTTTTCAAACTCATTTATTTTAAAACTCAAACTTAGCTGTTTAAGCTTTTGTTTGAATTTGGGAGGCTAGGAGTCTCTTCTTCGCCAAACTTGTTTGCGCCGTAGTCAGCTGAATCAGCTGCTGCTTTTGCAACACGGTTTTCAAGAGATTGTTTTACGTCATCAAAAGTCTGTTTGCCGTTGTTGTGCTCAAGAACTGGAGCTGCAACTGCTGGAGACTCTTTTGCGTAATCTTTTGGAAACGCGCCCAATTTAGCGAGGTAGCTCGAAATGCTTCCGTTACCGTTTTGGATAATTTCGCGAAGAGTGAAAAGTGGAGCATACTGAGATGCCTTCTTCTCTGCTTCGAAAATGATCTGTGTCAAAGTCGCTGATGTAATATCATTCTTAGTTTTGTTGTCGATCACCATGACCTCTTCGCTCGTGCGAATCATTTTCGCGATATCGTCGAGAGTCACGTAGCAGCTTTGTTGAGTGTCATAAAGCTTACGGTTTTGGTAACGCTTAATGATTTTAGTTTTTGAACTAGGTT
>JAYUEB010000497.1:0-4170 GCA_043739525.1 Bdellovibrionales bacterium | reverse complement strand
CTGAGATTCGTCGCGTGGTTTGGCCTTCTCGTAAGGACACAACCTCAATGACGACAGTTGTCTGCATTATGTTGGTCATTTCAGGTTTGGTACTTGGATTTTTCGATACTACCTCTGCCTACCTCGTTGACTGGCTCTTGCATATTAATTTCGGCGGACTTTTCAGCTAAAAAAATCTCGAACATATTTCGGATAAAGGATTTTTAAAATGGAAAAAAAATGGTTCATAGCGAATTGCCAAACAGGCTGCGAAGCAACTGCAAAATCGGCTATCGAAGAACGTATTAAATCTCTCAAAAAAGAAGAGTTCTTCGGCGACATTCTCATTCCCTCTGAAAACGTTGTTGAGCTGGTTAAAGGACAAAAGCAGACCAGATCGCGTAAATTTTTCCCTGGATATATTTTTATAAATATGGCAATGAATGACATCACTTGGCATTTAGTGAAAGGCGCAAGCAAAGTTTCAGGTTTCGTCGGCGGGCAAAAGCCTTCGCCAGTTCCTGAGCATGAAGTTGTTCGCGTCACTCAACAAATGATTTCAGGCGCTGAAAAGCCTCGACAAAAAGTGAAGTTTGCAGTCGGTGAAAATGTCACCGTTATTGACGGGCCTTTCAGTAATTTCAACGGCACAGTCGAAGATATTAATGAAGAAAAAGGTAAAGTGAAGGTATTGGTCAGCATTTTCGGCCGACCAACTCCAGTTGAATTAGATTTTATTCAGGTCGAGAAAAATTAATTTTCGATTTGGTTTTATTAACAAGAGCCGCCTCCAAAGCGGTTCGCCCCCAAGATAAAAAGAAATGAGTGGGAAAATGGCTAAAAAAGTAACTGGGATGATCAAGTTACAGATTCCGGCAGGGAAAGCGAATCCAGCTCCTCCCGTTGGACCGGCGCTCGGACAACATGGGGTAATCATTATGGAGTTTTGCAAACAGTTTAATGCAAAAACACAGGGAAAAGGTGACACCATCATTCCTGTGATTATTACTGTTTATCAAGACCGTTCGTTTACTTTCATTACCAAGACGCCACCTGTATCGATTTTATTAAAACAAGCGATCAAGCTTCAGAGCGGCAGTAAAATGCCTCAGAAGGATAAGGTCGGCAAAGTAAACATGAAACAGATCAAAGAAATCGCGGCTCTTAAGCTCGTTGATTTGAACTGCATGACTGTTGAATCTGCAATGGCACAAGTTGTTGGCACAGCCAAGAGCATGGGCTTAGAAGTGGTGGATTAGTATGGCTCACGGAAAAAGATTTAAAAATTTAAAAGCTAAAGTGAATCCAACAACTCTTCACAAGATCGACGAAGCTATTAAAATGGCCGTTGAATCTGCTACTGCGAAATTCGATGAATCAATCGACGTAGCTGTGAAATTGGGAGTCGATGCAAAAGTCGGCGATCAACAAGTGCGTGGCGCGATTGCTCTTCCTCACGGTCTTGGCAAAGCAGTACGAGTTCTCGTATTTGCAAAAGGACCTAAAGAACAAGAAGCAAAAGCTGCTGGCGCTGATTTCGTTGGTGGAGACGACCTCGTTGCAAAAATCAACGGTGGCTGGCTCGATTTCGATAAAGCGATTGCGACTCCTGACATGATGGCAACTGTTTCAAAGGTTGCGAAAATCTTGGGACCTCGTGGTTTGATGCCAAATCCAAAAGTTGGAACAGTGACAATGAACGTTGGTGAAACTGTAGCTGCTGAGAAGCGCGGTAAATTAGATTACCGTGTTGATAAAGCGGGTATCGTTCACGTTGGAATTGGCCGTAAATCAATGGGCGCAGATAAGTTGAAAGACAACTTTATGGCGTTTATGGGTGCGGTTGTTAAGTCAAAACCAGCGAGCAGCAAAGGTATTTACCTTCGCTCAATCACAGTTGCGAGCACAATGGGTCCTGGAATTAAAATCGATCCATCTCAAACGATTGTTGATACAGAAAAATAGTTCTTGCTAAGTTATCGGGGCTGAGTGTAAAGCTTAGCCCTAGTTTTTAGAAACTCTCGGTCAAAGATAATAGGTGGCGAAAGCCTTAATATATTTTTTATACCTGTTGAGATACGGAGAGGTTAAGTTTGGAGTCTTCTTTTATAATTTTTATAAAATCGAAGCAGCCCTCTTTTCCGACCCAAATCATTTGAAAATCCGAGCGCTACGAAAGTAGCAATCCACGGAAGTGGATAACAAGAATACGAGTTGTTTTGTATTTTTGATTAACTCTTAAGGAGGTTCAAACATGATCACTCGTGCTGATAAAGCGCAAGAGATCGCAAGCCTTTCAGAAAAGTTTGCGCGTTCAAACGCACAATTCTTGGTTGATTTTAAAGGTTTGTCGGTTGAGCAGGTAACCAGTCTTCGAAAAAAACTCTTCCCAGTTAAATCTGAGATGAAAGTCGTTCGAAATACTTTGGCAATCCGCGCTCTTGCTGACCACCCAAAATCTGCATCGCTGAAAGATTCACTCTCAGGCAACAACGCGGTTGTTTTTGCTTATGAGGACGCTGCTGCTGTCGCGAAAGCTTTGACTGATTTCGCAAAAGACGTAGAGCTTCTCCAAGTTAAAACAGGCGTAATGGATGGCGAGAAACTTGATTTCAACGGAATTAAAGCTTTGGCTACACTTCCGCCGAAAGATGTTTTACGCGCTATGTTGCTTGGTACAATGGCTGGTCCAATGAGCAAGTTCGTCAGAACTTTGAACGCTGTGCCTAGTGGATTTGTACGAGTACTTGCGGCTCATACTGAAAAACAAGCTTAGTAATATTTTATTTTTAACTAATTAATTAATTTTTGAAGGGATACACAATGAACAAAGAACAAGTAGTAGAATTTTTGAGCGCAATGCCAGTTATCGAACTCGCTGATATGATTAAAACTTTGGAAGAGAAGTGGGGCGTTAGCGCTGCTGCTCCTGCTGCAGCTGCTGCTGTTGGTGCTGCTGCTGCTCCAGCTGAAGAGAAAACGGCTTTTGACGTTATCTTGGCTGACGCTGGCGCGAAGAAAATCGAAGTTATTAAAGAAGTTCGCGCAGTTACGGGCTTAGGTCTTAAAGAAGCAAAAGATCTAGTTGAAGGCGCTCCTAAAACAATCAAAGAAGGCGTTTCAAAAGAAGAAGCTGCTAAAATTAAAGAAGCAGTCGAAAAAGCCGGCGCAAAAGTTACTATTAAGTAAGCAAAAATATTTTGAAAATAGTTTGGCGAGAGAATTGCATTCTCTCGCTTTTCCTTTTATACATACACTCTTAATAAATCGATGAAGGATTTTAAGCTGTTCTGAGAGAAATCTCGCGCGGCATGGATTTATCACGGTTTTTTAGTTTTTTCGGTTTTTTCGGTTTTTTTGGGTCTTCGTTTAACAAAAAAAAGGAGAGGGAATGAGTACAACTCAGATCACAGCCTCTAATCTTCGTATTCGCAAGTCTTTCGCAAAAAATAAACAGGTCATCGACATTCCAAATTTGATTGAGTTGCAAAAAAGTTCATATGAAGCTTTCTTGCAAAAAGATGTCGATCCAGATCGTCGTGGAGATCTTGGACTCAACGGCGTTTTCAAATCTGTATTTCCAATCAGTGACTTCAACAACACTGCTAGCCTTGAGTTCGTGAGTTATACTCTCGAGCCAGCTAAGTACGATGTTGATGAATGTCGTCAGCGTGGAATGACATTCGCAGCTCCTGTAAAAGTCACTCTTCGTCTCATCGTATTTGATATCGATGAACAAACAGAAGCGCGCAGCATTCGCGATGTAAAAGAACAAGAAGTTTACTTAGGCGAAATTCCATTGATGACAGCGAACGGTTCGTTCATCATCAACGGAACTGAGCGTGTTGTTGTTTCTCAGTTGCACCGTTCTCCTGGTGTATTCTTCGGTCAATCTACCCACCCAAATGGTACAAAAATCTACTCTGCAAGGGTTATTCCTTTCAAGGGTGCTTGGATGGAGTTTGCTACCGATATTAACAACGTAATGTATGCCTACATCGATCGTAAAAAGAAGTTCCCTGTAACTACTTTATTGCGTTCTATCGGTTACGAAACCGACAAGGATATCCTGGAGCTTTTCGGAATGGCGGATGAAGTAAAGACAGATAAGAAATCCCTGGAAAAACATATCGGTAAAAAATTAGCAGCCCGTGTATTGAGAACATGGGTGGAAGATTTTGTGGATGAAGA
>JAYUEB010000496.1:0-4174 GCA_043739525.1 Bdellovibrionales bacterium | reverse complement strand
AAACGATGAGGGCCACCAAGCGATCTGTTTGTCCGACAGGACCAACACTTTGAACTGGAAGACCTGATGGGGGCCCCAGTAAACCACAAAATGAAATTGCCCATGATATCGTGAGACTCAGAGTGGCAATAAGTGGATTGCGATGTTCGGTAAAAACGATGACGGGTATGAGCATCCAGTCGCACATTTCAGGCGTGATGCGATTGAGAAGATCTCCACGTGTTGTTGATTTATTGTAGGTGACAGCAACTAGACCGTCGAGAGTTGCGATGACCAAACGAAAGAAAATAAGTATGCCGCCAAAGAGATACAGTATCGGAGTCGACGATTGACTAGCGAAATAATATGTAAATGAAGTTATTAAGCCAACTGGCAAAATAGCAATACTGATCCAATCAGGATTTGTATTTCGAAAAAGAGGTACGAGAAAAGCTAGCATCTTCCGAAAGGGGTACTTCATCAAATAAAGACCTACGACCATGTTGACCTCACATTCATAAAAACCAAAAGAAGAGAAACGCGCTTGCGGGCACGGTAAAAACTAAACTGTCGATTCGATCAATGACTCCAGTTCCACCTGGTAAAATTTGTCCAGAATCTTTAAGTCCAAAGTCACGTTTCACCATTGAAAAAACTAAATCACCAAGAAGCCCAAAAAACCCGATAAATGCGCCCCATGCGATCAAGAGAACCGTTCTACTTTGCAAGCCATCTTTAAGTAAAGGAGCAGAAAGTAAAGTGAGGCCAATTGTCAGCAAAGTTGAAATGAGACCAGTCATCCAAGTTTTGTGTGGACTAATTTTGGGCGCGATTTTCAAATTCATGAATCTTAAAAATTGGCTTTGCGGTGAACGATCAAAATGTTTTGAAAAGAATTTTCCGATCCAATAAGAAGTCAGATCTCGGATTTCAGTCAGAATCAGTGTGAGTAAAAAGACGTTCATCTGAACTCGATACAAAAAGCTTGCATGACCAAGACCAAAGCAGAAAAAAACTTGAGTGAGACCGAGGAGTCCCATCAGGTTAGCTGAATTTTCAGCGTCACCGCCCAAAACAAAAATAGTTGGAATCAGAAAGAGGAGCGGCAAGAAGCACGCCGAAACAAATCCCTCGTATGAATGATAGTAACTTAAGGACTGAGAAAGAATGGTTGTCGCTGCGATAAGGCCATAGACCCAAAACTCAAGGTGCTTGGGTATTTTCTTTCTAAAAAAACTTAAGAATTCAAATTGTCCGAGTAAGATTAAAATCGTCAAAAATATAAAAACACAAATTGGAGTGGTCATCACTGCCAAAAACATAAGTCCCAACATCCACCAGAAAGTGATTGTTCTTCCCATAAGTTCATTTGCTGATGGATGGCCTTTTTTCTGCATGCCGCGAATCAGAACTGTGAAAGCCAATAGTAAAAGAGCGCAAGAGCTGATAATGATAAGAATTGATTGATCAACGCCCATGGGCAGTGAAAGAGACATATTCATGTTCCTTAGCCTTAGTAATCTGTAAAATCTTTCGATATCTGAGGTACGCGGTCAGTAATACTAAAATGCTCATTAAAACAAAGAAGATATTCAAATATTGAATCGTTGGAGGATAAAAATAAAGTGCCAGCGCGAGCAGTGATATCCATACTGCGCGTTCGCTTTTTCCGCCTCCGAAAGACTCGTGTCGTCTCGCTTGTCCGGGAAGAGCTCGGCCCATCACGCCTACAAATTCACCGGACCAAATCAAAACAAGTAAAATGCATAGCAAGACAATTGAAGTAGATTGATAAAGGGCAAGGGCGCCGAACATAAAAGTATCGCCAAAAACATCTAGAACTTCGTTCATCAATTCGCCAGCAGCAGAGGCTGTATTTTTTTGTCGCGCTATTATGCCGTCAAGTGCATTAGCAATCATCTTAAAGAGCATCAAAAACGGAATCAAAAGAAGAGATAAGTTGTTGGAAAGAGAAAAATAGAAGCATGAAACAATTGTTATGCAAAAAAAACTTCCTAAAAAAGTTGCTTGATTTGCCGTAAGTCCTGAAACCAAAAAGAAATTGGCAAATTTTTGGAAATGCTTTTTAAATGAGTAGAGCATTACCTGATATGTTACCTGACGAAAGTCTTCGCCTCAAACAAGAAGTCTAGCAAGGCAGATAAACTGGCCCTTAGAGGCGAGCTTCACGAAACTCTCTTAAAACTTCACGAGGAGTACCCTGCATTTTGATTTGGCCGTTATGTAGCCAGATGATCCGGTCACACTTTTCGATTGTTGAAAGCCTGTGAGCTATAATAATTTGAGTTTTCTTAGAAAAAAAGTCGTTAGTGGCGCGAACTAAAATTTCTTCACTGTGTGGATCAACGTTACTCGTCGCTTCGTCCATGACTACAATCGGGCAATCCTGAAGCAAGCATCTAGCCATACAAATCAACTGCTTCTCGCCTTGACTGAGATTTCGACCTCGTTCTTCAATTTTTGAATCGAGCTTTAGAGTCAAAGATTGAAACCAACCGGCGAGGCCAACACGAGTCAAAGTCGAAATAAGTTCAGCGTCGTTTTTAGTTGGATCAAGAGAGAGATTCTCGCGGAGAGTTCCCTTAAAGATTGCTGGCTCCTGTGAAATAAGAGCCATACTTTTACGGTAAAGATCGAGATCGATATATGAATCTGTCAGATTTTCATCCCGATGATTGATATTGGCTTGTAGGCCATCTATTTTGATTGTGCCGCTTTCAATGGGATAAAGGTGAAACAAAACTTGGATTAAGCTCGTCTTGCCACTGCCGGTTCTGCCGACAATTCCGACTCTTTCTCCTGGAGCAATGGTAAAGTCGATATTCTTTAATACCCATGGCAAATCTTTTCGATATCTGAAATTCAAGTTTTTGATTTCAAGACTTGAGGAATCTTTTGCGAAAATCTGGCTTGTTCGAATGACCTCTGCTTCAGCAAGCTTATATTGTGGGTGATCAGTTCGGAACTGTGCATGAGGCTGAAGCTTCGATCCTGGCTCCATCGGATGTCTTAAATATTGGTCAAGCCTCTCCACACCAATAAGAGCCTCTTCAAATTGAGCAACCCAATCAAAAAACATTTGCAGCGTATTACCAGAAATTGCAATAAAGCTAAAGGCGACTCCTACCGAACCAATGGAGAGAATTGATTTCTGAACTAGAAAATAGGCGCTCACACCCGTGATGAGTAAGAGAAGCGATGTCAAAGCATTCATTTGAAATGAAAAGAATAAAAGCTGGGCGCTGGTTTTTAAACGTTGGTTTAAAAATAACAAATTAAGTTTTGTGAAGCGTGCAAAAAACGTCGATTGCTTTTGAAAGGTTCGAATCGTCGTTGAGCCTTGAGCAGTTTCGGCAAAATGCGCGATTGATGGCGAGCGATTTCGAGAGAGATCTCGACGATAGATTCTTAAGCGTTCGCGATTTAATCGGTATACAAGATAATTAAGCGCCGCAATAAAAACGCAAACCATGAGGTAAAATTTATTGGCAACCGTAACCAATAAAACCATTGCAATCAAATCAAAAATAATTCCTATGAACTCAGCAAGAGGCCCTCCGAATAGGCGAAAGACGTTTCCATAATCAGAAGAAAAACGAGTGACGATTCTTCCGACAGGGGTGCTATCAAAAAAAGACATTGGTAAGCGACTGACTCGTAGTGTGACTTCGTCGTAAAGCTGACTGACTGCCAATGAGCTCAGGCGAGAAAACCCTATCCGAAATACGAGAGTAAGGCCGAGCCCCAAAACACTGACTGTAAAAAGAAAAATCAAGAACTCGGTAGATCCAAAGCCTTCGAACATCTTTGGAATCGGCGCACAATTCGAGGGAGCTTTGCAAAGGCTATCAACCCACAGGCCGATCAGATTTGCATTCGACATAAGTAAAATGCGTGCAAGTAAACCGATGACAAGAAGAATAAAGCATCTGAGTTTGTAGGGCTTATAGGCTTGGCCAAGAGTCGAAAGAACATTTTTTGAATATTTGCCTGAAAACTTAGTTTCCTCGTCAATAAAATGAGTGCGGGTCGTGTTTGATTTCGTAATCATTTAGCACCTTCGCCAATTTCGAAATTTCTCACTACTGGGTTTTCACTTAAAGAAGTCGCGAGGTCTTCTGTTTCCTTTTGGTGAGAGGCAGTAAACTTAAGAAAGGAAGCTGATGATTTCATC
>JAYUEB010000495.1:0-4193 GCA_043739525.1 Bdellovibrionales bacterium | reverse complement strand
AATACATGACTGCGTCGAGATACGAATACGAAATCTTGAGCGTAGCCAATCCAAAAAACACCTCAGAAATTCGCTTTGAAAGTCATGCAATTTAAGTCTTGTTTTTTAGACGTATGAGATCGGTCAGCAAAAGGCATCTCCGTCAAAACCACTGAGTGATTCAATCCAGAAGCAAGTTTGCGCCCAGTTCAGATCTCTCGATAAAATCGAGTGCCCTAAGCGGCGTAGTTACTTGATACAATGTCAAAATTTGGCACGGCGAAAGAAATGATTTCATACCCTCTAGTGAGAGATAAAAATTTAAGCTAGATTAGCGCATCAGTGAGTAAATTAATATTTAAAGGAGATCGAATTGAAGACTTTATTTTTTCTAATGGCGACGGTTTGCACAGCTTCGGCATTTGCTATCAGCACACCACTTCAGCTGAGCAAGAGTACTCTTAGCTTAGCGGTTGCTTCCGTAAGCTTAGATGAAATGACACAAATCGTATCTTTAAAAAACTCCAACGCTTCGGTCATATTAACTTACATTAATAGCAAAGGAATTTGCTACGATCAGAAGGTTCCAATTCAATATGATAATCAGGGCATGCCTTCAGTACCTGAGACTCTACTTCCGCCGGCTTCCATTTGTAAATAAACCTTGTCGTAGTATTTTGCTTCGCTCAGTTTTTTTTAATTCGAGCGAGACGAAACTTTCTTGAGATTTGAGTATCACAAAGACCAGGTGCTCCAGAGGCTAAGACGGATAAAAGGCCTTTTCGGCTCTTCGCCAAAGTATCCCTGGGGCGGCTGGGCATCGAATCTGACCATTCTCCTACAAGGAGCCCTTATGTTACGGGGCTCCGAGACCGCCACCGGCTCTGCTTAGAAATTAATTTGAAATCTTCATCTTCGGTAACGTAAAACACATAGCGATAATTGAAATAAGTAATATGACGATCCCAAGGATCTTGAAAATATTCATGTCACTTGGCGTTTTATTTTCACGATCTAAGACGCTCTCGTTTGGATTTGAAATATTGTAATAAGCTATAATAGAAGTCCCGATTGGTCTTCGCGCCAAATCTTGCTTAACTTCAGCTTCCGTATACTTTGCATTTTTAATGTAGGCCATTGGCGCACTATTTGATCGAGAATTGTAGTCCGTTCCATTTAAATTATATCGGTAAGTCCAAACCGCTGACCATCGCGGAATTCTGATTTTTCCGGCGGGCGCCAGGTCAGTTTCATGCCCCGTAATTACAGCTGAAACGCTTGGCCAATTCTGAACCTCTGCTGCCATTTTCTGCAGGCTCATACCATAATCGAAAAGTGCAATACCAAAAGAAAACGAGATCACCAGTACAAGTATTCCTAACAAATATTTAATGTTATTTTTAAAGTAATCGGCATTCTTCAGCGAAGTCTGACTTGGTTTTTTAACCCACAGATAGCCAAGTCCAGCCAGAATTCCAAATGCTCCGCCGAAACTAAGCCAGCGCAAAAAGATGTATGGTTCTTGGCTATATTTTATCTGTTTAAAAATAACAGTGGAAACTATTAAACAAATGATAAAAACGACAAATGAATTTTTTTTGACCATATGCCAAAAGCATATCGGTCAAAAAATATTACGTCAAGCAGCGTTGAACTCGTTCAATGAGGTCGACTTTGGACTTTACAGCCTCCTTAAATTTAACTCCGGCAATGCTTATACAAGATTCGCTAGCCTCACTGTGTCCTCAGTGCTCGTCCCGAGTTTCGATTTTTTCAATCAATGCCGACAGAAATTTGAAGTGCTCGAAGTGTTCTTTTCAATTTCCGTTTCAGGAAGAAAAACGTCTCTCGAACTCGCTTCACCTCGATAAAAATTTGATTCCTGAAATAGCTAATATCCAGATTTCAGAAACAAGTGAAAATTTTCAGTTGGTCAGAGAACAAGCGAGAGATTTTTTCTTTTTCCTTATGCCAGTGTTTCCTATCGGATTTGTGGCTTTACTCCTCTGGGCAGGCTCGAAATATGTAATGCCCGCAGCGAGAGCCAGTAGAGACATGAAGTTTTTTGCAGTTTCATTAGTTGTGAGAAATACTCAGCTTCATAAATTACGCTCATTGGAGCGTGCTTTCGTTTACATTTTTTGAAGCTAAAAATCGGTCGTGCTAAATATAGATTCATCGACATTCAAAAACATTCTAACAAGTCTCTCTGGACGCAAATACAAAGCATCCATATAAAGCGTTTCCTTTTGGGATTATCGAGCATGCTATATTGGTAACAGGAATTGCCGGGGAATTCGATCGTGTCCCACTTCAAGATTGGCGAGTCATTTAGACAGTAATTTCCAAATGAAACAAATGGATTATCGCATAAAGAATGTCAAAAATTGCAACGTCTATTTCATAATCGCCAGCCGCGAACCTAAAACTAGTAGAGGTTGGCACAAGCTTGCAAAAGCTTAAGTATAGGGATGGGGGATTTATGAGACTGTATGTAATTGGGATTCTTGCTCTGGTAGCGTCTGGTCTAAGTATTGTAAGCCAAAATTGTGCTCAAGTCAGATTCTCAAGTCCGGCAGAGGTGGAAGCAACCCAACAGGTAGTTTTTTTTGACCCTCAGAATCTCGTTAATGGCGTTTCTGGAGCAAATGGTTTGCCCTCTGAAAATCTTCGTATTTCATCTATAAATGAAGCTGAGAAATCAATGGTTAAGGATTGCTCAGCACAGGTACTCTTACCAGATGGTACCTCTATAGATCGTTATTCATTGGAGCGGGTTCAAGCGCTCAAAAAGGCTTCAGATGATCATACCAACACCACTATTCCGGTGGAGTTTGCCATATCATTCGGAGACAAAGAAGACCGCCTTGCCGTGTGGGCTCATAAGCGTGCAATCTTAAGCGATGGCAATTTAGGCTACAGCTTTATTCCAATTGGCGGAAAAGATAGCTCTACAAGTACTGGTGGAGAAAGTGAATATTATATTGCCGATCATAGTGATGCAAAAAACAATTACATCAACGGCCGACGCTGCTTTTTTGATACAGTGAAGATTACTGATCACAAAAAAATGAGTGGGCACTACGACTTTATACAATCAGTTGAAACTAATGCGGACCTGATTCACAAAATTCATTATATGATCTACGGATGGTGTGATCCCGGCGCTGCAGGCAAATGTGCCGATGCAAAAAGTGTTTACGGCATTGGCCACTATGGCAATGACACCTATCCAAACCGCCTTTTTTCAACTCTTCCTGCTCTTGACCAAATGGGACAGCCTCAAATTGTAAAGCTCTACGTAGCCGACTTACGTACTGGACAATTTGGAGTCAGCACAAACGGAAAGTCAATCATCAGTGTTACAGAAGGAACTGCTCGAGGTTCAGAAATTCAACTCGATCTTCTGAAGCAAATGGATATTCGCACTATTTACCGTAATACAAATGCCGTGATTCGCAGCCTAAGTCGTGAATACAAAAGCAAAGCGACTGGTGAAGTCTTCTCTGGAATGCGTGGCGTACCTCAGCTCATTCATAACCTGCTTGTTGAAGGTATGGACGGCAGCATCCTCGCCAGTCAATACACACCAATCGTTCTTGATCTCGGTAAGCCACAAATTCGCACGTCAGATACATTTGGTGGGACTTTGTTTAATATGTCTGCGACTAAAGATTCTAAAGCCACGAATCCAAATGCTGCCTATGATATTCTTGAACTGACCTCTTGGATTGGTGGCGATCTCATCGATACTCAAGCCAAAGCTGAACTCATTGACGGGTATATATTTCCAATGGATGTACGTCGAATTGCTGACGATGGATTCTTAGCTCTACCCGATGCCGATGGCAAGATTCATAGCAGCCTCAATCTGTTTGGAGATAAAATAGAAATTAGCGGACGTTCCTACGCCAATGGCTTTCTCGCGCTTCAAGCCTATGCTAAAAAAGACTGTGCCTCTCCTGATATTAAAAAGCGTTATCTAGGTCCATGGGACCCAGCCTATCAAGTTATTAAAGTATGGGTCGATGCAAATCGCAATGGTGTGGTCGATACCGGTGAGTTGCAGAGTCTCGAGGAGGCAGGTGTGAGTTCCTTAAATACATGTAACGTAATTGACGTTCAAGAAAAGGACCAATTTGGAAATGGCTCTGCGCTGCGGTCTGCGTTTTTATACTCACCAAATGAGCGCCTAACTGAATCAGAGATTCTCA
>JAYUEB010000494.1:0-12598 GCA_043739525.1 Bdellovibrionales bacterium | reverse complement strand
GCTTTTTTCAGCTCTGGCTTCGATAGGAGAAGCGGAGTATTCCAGATGTTAGTTCCAAGAAGGTAGATGTTGTCGACGTCGTAATAAGGTAAATAAGACGCAATGGCACCTAAAGCCTCTGCGGTGTCCGGAATAAAGATCGCATCAAAATCAACGATCGGCGGAAGAAGCTTTTCGTAAACAGGGACATCCGCGTTGCGCACTTTCTTTTGAGTGACCTTTTCTTCGAGTGCCTTTGTACGAGCCTTAAATTCTTCGGCACGGTCCTCGGTATAGTAAGTTCCTGCTAGACGTTGGATGTAAGGCGCAAAATCCGTATTCTTGGCGGGAGGATAGGGTTGAGCAGCGACGACTGTTCCACCACCTGCACGCACTTGATCCCAAAACAAATTGGCGTACTCAACTCCGTAAGCATCGTTCGGAAACATGATTGCAAAGCGCGACATATGCATATCGTTCATCGCAACATCAACAAGCTTTTGTACTAACATAGCCCCAGTCAGAGAGTTTCGAAAAATAGAGTCGCCAATCTCAGTGATTCCAGGCTTTTGAGAAAGTGCAATAAAAGGTACACCAAGCTCTTGAGCCTTCGCAGCTTCAGCGCCAGCTGTCTTGCTTTCAACTCCACCAATAATCGCAATCACACTATCTTCGAGCACGAGTTTTGAAATCGCTTTACGAGCGACATCGGGATTCATTTCACTATCTATTACGGCGAGTTTAAAATTGGATGGAAGATGGCCGTATATTCCAAGACCAAGTTGAACACCCTTTAAGGTCTTATATCCAACGACAGCGCGTTTACCTGAAAGTGGGACCACGAGACCAATGGTTTTTGCGTCAACGCGATCGCGACTATCGATTGCGGCAATCATGCCTTTTGCGCGCTCGAAGTAGGGCGAGTTAGGTTCGCGAGCAACGATGTCTTGTAAGTAAAACTTGGCCTGTCCAAAATTTGCTTGTTCGAAAAAATAATTTCCGACGCGAAATTTTGCTGGAACTTGCAAGGCACCGTAACTCGAATGGTCTGCAACCTCCTTCGATTCATCAAAGCTCAAGCGGCTTTCAACAATCTCAGCGGCCTCTTGCGAAAAAGTGGTTTTATTTTTTGGATTCGGATCTGTCCGAATCAGAGTCTCTAAAATATTGAGCGCTTCAAGATGTTTATTTTGTTTCTGAAGAAGTTCAAATTTGAGAGTGTTCTGACTTACCTCCTGGTCGGGAGTCAGTTTTGGTCTTCCGCCAAAGGCATCTAGCAACATTTTCGCGTCGTCATATTTGCCAAGCTTCAAAGCAAGTTTTGCAGCTCGCAGCTCAGCCTCAGCGCCAATTTGGCTTTCAGCAATCGAAGCATTTCGATAACAGACAAATGCATTTTGAAAATCTTGGCTCTCTGTGTAGATCTGACCCATCAGAAAATAGGCATTTGGAGTCAACTCAGAATTTGGATTACTCTGAACAAACTTTTTAAGACGAGGAAGTGCGTGCTTGGGATCTTTTGCATCAAAGGTTTTTTTGGCGCCAAGATATTCTTGTTGAGTGAGCGAAGTTGCTTTTTCGGGATGATAAGGAGCTTTGTGCGGAGTGGTTTCACAAGAAATAAAAAGCACAACTGCAACGAGTACAAAAAGCATTCTTAAAAAATAGCCTAGGCTCTTTTGACTGTTCACTTGATAGCTCCTTTTTTAGCCTCAACAGAAGTCAAGGCTAATAGAAGACCAAGCTCATGACTACTTCTTATTTTTTAAAATGCGATCAACTTTTTCTTGATATGATTTCACCAAAGGAGTGTTGGTAAGAGAAGCAGAAAAGCGGCGCAACGAGTCCTTTTCTGCATCGCTCAACTCTCGCGGAACATCAATTTGAACTTTAACCAGCATATCGCCGGTCTCAGATCCAGCAACTGAAGAAAATCCCTTACTTCGTAACCGAAAAATTTGCCCCGAAGGTGTTCCTGGCGGAATTTTGAGCGAAGCTCGCCCTGTCAAAGTTGGAACCTCAACAGTCACTCCGAGTGTTGCATCGACGAAACTGACAGGAAGATCCAAATAAATATCATTTTCAACTCGTTTGAAAAGTGGATGATCCAAAATATGAATGATCACGTAAAGATCGCCAACAGTTCCACCATTGACAGCGGAATCACCTTCTCCAGTCAGTTTCAATCTCTGGCTCGGCTTCACACCAGCCGGAACTGTAACGCTGAGCTTGGCATTTTCTTCTTTTCCTGCACGATGGCGAATGAATGAAATTGTTTTTTCAGTACCAAGAGCCGCATCTTCAAAACTAATATTCAAAGTATACTTAAGGTCCGCGCCGCGAGCACGTGCAGAAGATTTTGGTCCAGCACCAGGGCCTTTTCTTTGGGCGCCAAAAACATCGCCAAAGATATCACCAAAAACATCTTGAAAGGATTCGCTGTTTGGGTCAAAGCCTTGATTGTTGTTGAATCCACCAAAGCCGCCACCCGCACCGCCTGGGCGAGGGCCTCCGCGAAAACCTGCGAAGCCTTCAAATGGATTTGCTCCAGGACGAAAGCCACCCTGAGCACCCACATGACCAAACTGATCATAGGCTTGTTTTTTTTGTGGATCAGATAAAACATCGTAAGCTTCGGAAAGTTCTTTGAACTTCTCTTCAGCCTTTTTATCATTTGGGTTTTTGTCAGGATGAAACTTCATCGCAAGTTTGCGATAAGCTTTTTTAAGCTCATCCGGATCTACTTTGCGCGTGACACCCAAGACTTCATAATAATCGCGTTTAGCCACGGCTTCCTCTATTCGGTCTTAGTTTCTGAAGGACTACGAGCAACAACCACTTGTCCTGGTCGAATCACGCGTTCATGTAATTTGTAAGGTTTGCGGTAGACTTGGCTGATATGACCACTTGGAACATCTCGAGTTTCTTCACTGCTAAGTGCTTCGTGCATTGTGGGATCAAAGGCAGCACCTTTTGCAGGAAGTTCTTCGACGCCAAATTTTTGGAGCATTGTTTTGAAATGCGACGAAGTGAGCTCGATGCCTTTACGAAAACTTTCAAGCGTGTCCGCACTCAAGTTCGATTCAAGTGCCTTATCAAGAAGATCAAGTCCGTTTAAAATTTCAACGACGAGACGCTCAGAACCATATTTTCTCATGTCCGAACGTTCTTTGATGACATTTTTTTTATAATTTTCAAACTCGGCCATCAGGTAAAGATATTCGTTTTTAAACTTCTCGGCTTCTGCGCGCCAGTGCTCCTCATCCGTTTTCAGCTTCTGAACATTTGAGTTCTCAGCCGAATCAGTCGAAGGAGGAGTCTCGGAATCCGGCTTTTGACCCGAAGAGCTATTTTCTTCGTGAAGACGATGTTTATTTAAGTCGTGATCCTGAGATTTTTTAGACATTTTTATTCTCTCCAGCACATCAATTAATCAAGCCCTCTCATTATGGGTTCGAAGGGGGACTTGTCAACTCGGCGTGGTACATTTTTTACTCTAATTTGGTCTCAAGCTCGTCTTGGCTGAAGGTCAGCTTTTCGAAAGCTAGATTAGCTAGCAACTTGCCCTGTTTGGTGAGGGCCCACGCCTCTTTCTCAATCCTTGGGGCAAGAAAGCCTTGCTCCTCTAGAAGTTTGAGCCGTGCCTGCACCAGTGTCCAAACAGGCTCCGAAAACTTCTTAATCAGGTCGACTCGGCTGATCCCTGTCGCAAGACGCAGACTGGTATGACAAAAATCAGTAAGAGACTGATGTAACTTCAGAGCTTCAAAGTCTTTTGAATCGAGCTCCTTCGAAAAATCCCAGGCATCAGGAGACTTTTTGAGATCTTGCCAACCAAGAATTTGAGTTTCGTAGGGACCAATTCGTTTTGGATTTGAAAAACGTGAGCCCCACTCCGTCGTTTTGAGGTAGGAGTGAGCGCTGACGCCAATGCCCCAATATTCTTGATCCTGCCAATAGAGCAAATTGTGTTTGGATTCACTTCCAGGTTTAGCAAAATTCGAAATTTCATAGCGCTGAAGATTTTTTTCTAAAAGGACCTTTTCAATTTCTTCAAACATCTCAACTTGAATATCATCACTTGGGCGATTCAAGTTCATGGGATGATTGTCCGCAACATTGAGCATATAGGCGCTTAAATGCGAAGGATCAAATGGAATAACCATCGCAAGGTCCTGACGGAGCTCCTCTAGACTTTGGGTTGGTAGCGAAAAGAGTAAATCAAATGAAAACGAAAGCTTTTTAGCTTTTAGGAGGCTGAGCAGCTCACGCGTTTCAAGTGAGCTATGCTTTCGACCAGCGAGTTTGAGAAGACGATCATGAAATGATTGCGCGCCTACGCTAAAGCGTGTGAAGCCCGCAGCGACAAGTGCGTCGAGCTTTTTTTCGTCTATCGTTCCTGGATCGATCTCGATTGTGAGTTCAGCATTTCTTTCGAGATTGAATCCATGATTTGCAAGTTCGCTTATGACTGATACAATTAACTTCGGCTCGAACAAGCTGGGAGTTCCTCCCCCGAAATAAAGACTTTGTATGGGACGAGGACCTACGGCAAGCGCGCGAGCCGAAATTTCTTGTTTCAGTAATTCAACGTACTTTTCTGGCGGCATGATTTTATCATAGAGGTAGCGCGAGAAATCACAGTATGGACAGAGTTGCTTACAATAAGGAATGTGAACGTAAACACCAAAGCGCATAATTTCTTTCTAACGTCTTGAAATGGAGAACCAAATGTCTGCAAAAAAATTCAAACTTAAAAACGGTCTTTCAATTCTGCTTATTGAAAACCACAAATCACCAGTGGTGTCAGTACAAATGTGGGTCAAGACCGGAAGCGCCGACGAAATGAAGGGCCAAGAAGGCATTTCGCATTTTATCGAACATCTGGTTTTTAAAGGAACCAATCAATACGGTGTTGGCGAAATCGCGTCAAGTGTTGAGGCTGCAGGTGGAGAACTCAATGCCTATACGTCATTTGACCAAACGGTGTTTCATGTGACGATCTCGAAGCACTATGTCGACACCGCGATGAACGTGATTAGTGAAATGATGGGCTTTCCAAAATTTGATCCGAAAGAAGTCGATAACGAACGCGAAGTCGTATTAGAAGAAATCAAGCGTGGAAACGATAGCCCTCACCGCCAAGCGAGCCAAACACTATTTAAGACGGCTTATAAAACGCATCCTTACGGCATTCCAGTTATTGGCTATGACAAAGTTGTTAAAACGGTTTCAGGTAAGAAAATTGATCAGTATTTTAAATCTCGTTATGTCCCAAGCAATATGCATCTCGTTGTTGTGGGAGATTTTGATAACAAAGAAATGAAGGCCAAAGTTGAAAAGCAATTTGGCCGCTTCGAAAGCTACAAACTTAAAAAAATTGCTCGCAAAAAAGAAAAAGCTCAAACCCAAGTGCGTATTCAAGTGAAGAAAGCACAATTTGAAGAATCAATCTTGCATCTTGCTTGGCCTATCCCAGGAGCTGCACACAAAGATGTTCCAGCACTCGATATGTTGGCAATGATCTTGGGCCAGGGCGATAGTTCACGCTTAGTAAAACGTATGCGCATGGATTCATCTATGGTCAATTCAGTCGGCACGGGCAGTTTTACCCCAAAAGATTCAGGTTTGTTTTCTCTTTCGGCCACTTTGAATCAAGATAAAATGCAAGAGGTCCTAGATAATGTTCTTATCGAATTTGAGCGCGCACTAACAGAACTCCCGACGGCAGATGAAATGAGAAAAGCAATTGTCAATCTTGAGAGCGAAGAGTTCTATGCTCTTGAAACAGTCGACGGCATCGCACGCAAAGCCGGTGGACTCGAAAACCTTATGGGAGATTATAACTATTTTCAAAAATATATGAAGCAAGTATACGCACTCACGCCAGAAGATCTTGTTAAAGTTGCGCGTAAATACTTGGTTCCGTCTCGAGTCAATGTTTCTTGTATCGTTAAGGATTCGGAGAAACAAATCGAAAAAACTTTCAAAGAGTGGATTAAAGTTTACAAAAAGACTTACGAAAAATCTGCGAAGATGAAGATTCCGAAAGCAGCTAAAGTTAAAAAGCTAACGATGAAATTAAAGCCAGTTGGCGCAGGTTCTGTACCAAAAATTGAGAAAGTGAAATTGAAAAGCGGCGTAACCGTTATATTTAGAACAAATGAGTCGACACCCATTCTCAGCGTTCGCGCGGGAGCGCTCGGCGGTTTGCGCGCAGAAGAAAAAAGTCATCTTGGAAGCAGCGACCTTTTATCCCGCGTTTGGACAAGCGGAACAAAAGATCTGACAGAGATCGAAATTCAAAACAAAATTGAAAATATGGCAGGCGGAATGAATGCATTTAGTGGCCGCAACTCAGTCGGCCTGAATATGCAAACACTCTCACCATTTGAAGATGAAGCGATTGAGCTTTTTTCTGAAGTGCTCACGGCGCCTGTCATGAGCGATCAAGCCATTGAACGCGAAAAACACATGATGCAAGAGGCATTGAGATCAAGAGACGATAATCCTGCACAAATTGCGTCACATCAATTTTTAGAAAGTATCTTTGCAGGTCATCCATATGCAAACGATATGATGGGAACAAAAGAGAGTATTGAAAAACTCGATAAAAAATATTTGGAAGGACATTTTAAAAAAATGCTCAACCTCGATAACATGATGATTGTCGTAACGGGCGATGCGAACCGAAACAAATGGGTCGATTCGCTTGAAAAGGCCAGCATGGCATTTAAACACGGACAAAATCTGAAACAAGAGTTTGCTCACAAAGCTCCGACAAAGGAAGTTCATAAATTTAAACATATGAACAAAGAGCAAACCCACATTTTGCTTGGCTATAAAGGCCTCACAATTCGTGATCCGAGAAGACATGCTCTTCAAGTAATGCAGTCGGTACTTGCTGGCCAAGGTGGTCGTTTATTCCTTGAGCTTCGAGACAAAGAGTCGCTTGCATATACCGTGTCTCCCATGCACATGGACGGCTTAGATACAGGTTATTTCGGAGCTTATATCGGCTGCTCTCCGGAAAAAGGTAAAAAGGCCATTTCGATGCTGAAAGACGAATTCAAAAAATTGGTCGACAAAAAAATTGGCGATGAAGAACTTGAGCGTGCGAAAAAATATTTGATTGGCCGATACGATATCGATCTTCAAAGGAATTCAGCAATCGGCTCTTCGATTCTATTCAACGAACTATATGGAATTGACAGCGCAGAAACTTTTAAATTTGCTGATCACATCAATCAAGTGACGGCAAAAGAGATCCAAGATGTTGCATCCTATATTTTTAAGCAAAATGATGTTATCAGCGCGGTAGGAAATGCCGAACCTTGGTAGGAACTGCTGACCGAAACTGAAACTGACCGACCGCTGACCGAGGACGGCTGCCTGTAAACTGAAAACGGCAGTCTTCGGTCTAAAGCCGTCCTCAGTGGCGGTTTGGCAAGCGCTAAGGGGATTGGGCTTGGCACTTAAAAAGAGGTCAACTTTGAAGAAATATATTATTCTTACTGCATTTTTGTTGGCGCTCTCATCATGTGCATCTGTTGGAGTAACCAAGCTTAATCCTGCAGAGCCAAAAGAAAAAAATTGTGCTCTGGAAATTTTTAGTTCCGAATCAGAAATTAAAAAACCATTTGAAGTTCTTTGTCTTCTTGATTCAGGAACTGCAACCAATGCATTTGCTGATAAAACCGTTGCAGGGGCAATTCAGCTCGCGAAACCAGAAGCATGTAAGTGTGGTGCGGACGCGATACTAATTTTAAACGGAAATACAGAAGGAATGAGTCTTACTGGTTGGGGAAGAGGTACTGCACTTCTTAAAGCTATTCGATTCACGCACAAGAAGTAGTTTCAGTCTACTGGCAGCGGTCCTCTGCCAGCAGCTTTTCCGTCCCTGTATCCGTCTGCCCGCGGCTGTACATAATTGCCTGATATTCGAGAGCCTGACCCGAGTTCTCTGTTCCTGTCCCAAAATGAAACGTGTTTCACAAGTTTCGCTTATACGACATAGCATGCAAGCTATTGCTTACTTCTGTCCTAGGACTAGACGAGGCGATTATGGAAAGAAAATCACTCTAAACATGTAAATTTTGGTAAAATAAGAGCAGGTCCACGCCGAAAGTATAAGGTGAGGGGGAGACCTTTTATGAGTCAAAATGATACGACACCAAGTTTGGTTTTATCCAGCCGAGATTTTTTTGCTGAAGTTGTAAGAGACGCTTTAGAAGAAAGAAATGTGCGAACATTTCCACTTGCAGAAAATTATTTGGTGAGCGTTTTACAATTTCACGTTGCAACCGAAAATTTGTTTGATGAAAAAGACTCATCTGGCAGAAAAACCAAATCAACTTTAGCTGAAACTTTTTTGAAAGCAGCGAGTGCTGAGCCGGCAACCAAGGTCGAACTCCTTAAAAAAATGGGTGATCGAAGTCTTTATGTGAGCGGTTTTTTTGGAGACTCCCTTCAAAGAAAGACAATCGACATTGATTATTATGCTGAGATGGGTGGAACTGCTTACGCGACACTCGCAAGCGTTGTAAAAGAAGATACCTCAGCTAAGCTTTATTATGAGTATGCACATCGCTTTCAAGAGTTCGCCGAGGTATTAACTTATATCAGCTCAAAAGCTCACCTCACCGATGAAGCAAATATCATGCGGCTTTTTGAAACATATAATATGACGGGTTCAGAAACTGCTCGTGAAAAGCTTCTCGAAAAAGGTCTGATCGCGGTACCACGCACTCAGGCGAACTTTAAAAAACAATAAGCCCTGGACACGGACCTCGCGCTTAGCTAAACTTTCATTTATGTTTGGACTTAGCTTTGCTCACATGGTTTTGCTTGCAGCTCTTGCGTTGATCGTAATTGGTCCTAAACAATTGCCAGAAGTCGCTCGAACGCTTGGACGTTTTATAAACGAACTTAAACGCGTAACCGGTGACGTCACAAAGACAATTGTTGATGCAAGAGACTCCACCAACGAAGAGCTTCACCGGCAAAACAATGTGACTCCGCCAACGGCAACGGCAGAACCTCAATTTACACCGGCTCCTCATGTCGAGCCAAAGTTTGAAGGTCACGGACCAGAAGCGATTTTAGACTCAGTCACTCCTAGCACCGACCCTAAAAAGGCCACCCATGAGTGAACGTGGCGAAATGGGTATGATCGAGCATTTGACCGAGCTTCGCATTCGGTTGATTAACTCTGCTTACGGAATCATTCTCTGCACCTGCGTGACCTTTTATTATAACGAAAAAATATTTGATTTCATTCGAGCCCCGGTTGCTCCGTATTTAAAAGATGGAGTTGGGGGACTGGTCTTCACATCTCCTATGGACAAATTTGTTGCTGCAATTAAAGTGTCGATTATGGCGGGAATTCTTCTTTCGACTCCAGTTTGGCTTTATCAAGTATGGAAGTTTGTTGCTCCAGGACTTTATTCAAAAGAAAAAAGATATACCGCACTTTTTTTGGGAACTGGATCAGGTCTCTTTTTGGCAGGTGTCTGCTTTGTCTATTATCTCGTTTTTCCAGCTGCATTTCAGTTCTTGTTTACCTTTGGAGGTAGTGTCGATAAGCCGATGATTACTATCAATGAGTATTTATCCTTTTTTATCACAACGACGCTACTTTTTGGTGCAGCTTTCGAACTTCCTTTGATCATTACGCTTCTAGGAATTATTGGGGTTGTCGATGCCAAATTTTTGCGCGCGAAGCGACGCTACGCTATTGTTGGAATCGGTGTGATCGCCGCAATCATCACTCCCCCGGATTTGCTCAGCATGCTTATGCTTTTAGTTCCGATGGTTCTTCTCTATGAGATCAGTATTTTAGTCGTAGCTGCCGTTGCTAAAAAATCTGCTGCAGCTCAGGCTAGCTCGACATAGTCCGTAAGGACAAACAATGCCCAATCTCTGTCTTTTCTTTCTCGGTACGGACCATAGTCCTGGAACGCACTGCTCAACTCAAACATATTGCGTCTAAAGCTTTTTGATCGCTTGAAAATGATAGCTGAGTCTGCTCCAATAAGTCTGAAACGATTAAACATTTGCGATAAATGCGAAATGGTGAGGAGAAAAAATGGCTGAAATTCTAGTTGTGACCAGCAAAGTAAAAAAATTCATCAAAGAAAAAGGCGGATGCAATACTTCGTCTGAAACCGTTGAGCAGCTGAGCAAAGCGATCGAGGCGCTCTGTGCAAAAGGTATCGAAAGTGCGAAAGCGGATGGCAGAAAAACTGTTATGGCTCGCGACATCGTAATCGATCATCTTTAGTTTTTAAGAAAAATTGATCTTGGAATGCGCTGTCATAAGAGAGCGCATTTTTTTTAAAGCATTTTTTGGAATTGATCCCAATCCAGAATCGCAACGCCGAGCTCTTGAGCCTTCTCAAGCTTTGAACCCGCTTCGTCTCCAGCCAAAACAAAGTCAGCTTTTTTACTAACACTTGATAGCACCAAGCCACCATTCCTCTCGATCAGTTCTTTAACCTCATTGCGTCCGCGCGGAAGAGTTCCGGTGATCACAAACTTTTTGCCCTGAAGTGCAGATGAATTGTGACTTGCGGATTTTTTATTTGAAATTTCGATACCTAACTTCTGAAGTGTCGCAATTTCTTTTTTGAGTTTCGGATTTTCAAAAGCTTTCGTAATGCTTTCAGCAACTTTTGGTCCGATGTCTTCAACTAAAAGTAATTCTTCTTGGGTGGCCATGCTTAAATCTTCAATCGTTTCAAAATGTGAAGCCAAGCTTTTCGCGGTCTGTTCTCCAACAAAGCGAATGCCTAAGCCAAAAATAAAGCGTGAAAGTGTCGCAGTTTTACTTTTTTCGATTGCTGAAATTAAATTCTCTGCAGATTTCTCACCTTGGCGATCCAGGGCCAATATATCTTTTTCAGTGAGACGATAAATATCTGAAAAAGATTTGATCAATTCGTTTTCGACAAAAATCTCAATGAGTCGATCGCCCAGCTTTTCAATATTCATCGCGCGTCTCGCGACAAAATGTTTAAGCGACTCTTTCAGGACGGCGGGACAAACGACATTGGTACATCTTAAGATGACTTCGTCTTCAAGTTGCGTCGCTTCTTGATGGCAAATCGGACATTTATGTGGAATTTGAAAAGGCTTCGAGTTTTTTGGTCGTTTATCTAGAACGACACTTACAACTTCGGGAATGACATCGCCGGCTCGCTGAATGATAACGGTATCACCCACGCGCACATCTTTTCGATTGATTTCTTCTTGGTTGTGAAGTGTTGCATGAGTGATGCTGACTCCACCAACACGAACAGGCTCCATAATCGCAACGGGAGTCAGCGCTCCCGTGCGTCCGACTTGCACGAGAATTTCTTTTACGACCGTAGTTCCCTGCTCTGGCGCGAACTTTGCGGCCGTCGCCCAGCGAGGGTTACGCGCAACAAAGCCAAGGCGCCCTTGTAATTCAAAGTCGTCAATCTTTACGACAATTCCGTCAATGTCGAAAGCAAGATTGGGCCTCATTTTTTCAATTGTGTGATAGTACTCAACAGCGCCTTCAGAACTTTTCACGACACGCGCAAGTTTTTTATCAATCTGGGAAACAACAGGTAGCCCCCATTTCGAAAACTGTTCAGTCAATTGATGTTGCGACTCGAACGAAACTCCTTCATATGCGCCAAGCGAGTAAGCAAAAAATTTAAGTGTTCGTTGCGCAGTGATTTGAGGGTCAAGTTGTCGGATTGTACCTGCGGCCGCATTTCGTGGATTTGCAAAAGGCGTCTCGCCGGCTTCTTGCTGAGCCTCATTGAGTCGCCTAAAGTCTTCTTTGAAAATCAAGATCTCGCCGCGAATTTCGACAAGCGAAGGAGGTTTCGTTGTATGAAGTCTCAATGGAATCGAGCGAATCGTTCGAACATTACTTAAAACATTTTCTCCAACGCTGCCGTCACCTCGAGTGAGGGCTCCGGTTAAAACACCATTTTCATAAATGAGTTCCATGGCGAGACCGTCGAATTTAGGTTCGCAAAAAAATTCGAAATCTTCATTACGATCAAGAAATTTAAGAGCACGATCTTTGAAGGCCAAAATATCTTCTGGAGAATAAGAATTCGAAAGCGATAACATGGGAGTTCGATGCGGTGATTTTTCAAATGCCGAGCTAATGCCGCCGGACACTCTTTGAGTCGGAGAATCAGGGGTTACAAACTCAGGGTATTCAGATTCAAGCTGTGCCAGCTCGGCAAACAGCTTGTCGTAGGCTTGATCTGAGACTTTTGGGGCATCGAGAACATAGTAGTTATAGTCGTGAAGACGTATTTCATCCCGGAGTTTTTGAATTTGAGCTTCGACGGCCGTCTTCTTCATGAGGCCAAGTATGATGATTACGCCCTAGCGTCGTCAAAGACCAACGCGCAGCACTGGCAAGGCAAAAGGCTCCGCAAATCCTTGATAGGCATGCTCGTCTTCGGTAAATTCACTTTTCGACTTTTAATCGGGAGCATTGCATGATCACAAAAGAAACAATCAAGCACATTTCGAAATTGGCGAGGCTGAGCCTGGGCGATCACGAAACCGATCAAATCAGCGAACAGCTCACGAATATCTTAAAGCACTTCGAAGAGATTTCTGAACT
>JAYUEB010000493.1:0-4213 GCA_043739525.1 Bdellovibrionales bacterium | reverse complement strand
TTTATCGATGACCGCTGTCGGAGCGCAAAAGCAGACGCTGGCCCAAATGATGCAAGTTCTACATCTGCCGCAAGAGTATCAGAGAGATTTCAAAATGCTATTAGGTCAATTGAAAGAGAACAAAAATTACCAATTGCTCATTGCAAATCGTCTTTGGGGTCCGACTGGTGAAGATTATCTGCCAAATTTTCTTAGTTCGTTGAAAGAAAATTACACGGCGGATCTTGTCTCTTTAGATTTTAAGAAACAGCCAGAAGAGTCGCGGGGGAAAATCAACTCTTGGGTCAAAGATAAAACAAATGGTAAAATTCTTGACCTTCTTCCTCCGGGGGGCATTTCTCCTGCAACAATACTTGTGCTGACGAACGCTGTTTATTTCAAAGCTATTTGGAAAAAGACTTTTAATAAAAGTGATACGGTGACGGCGCCGTTTATAGGAGAAAATGCCAAGACCGAAACAATTCCTTTCATGAAGATGCATGAGCATTTTCGGTATGCTCAAAAAGAGGATATCGCTCTCCTTGAAATGCCCTTTCAAAATGAGGAGGTTGTTATTGATATTTTGCTTCCGAGTCTTGATGCTGAGTTAAGTGTGGTCGACAAAAAGATAAGTGAAAAGCGTTTCTCGGAAATGATTGCTCTTTTGAATGATCGCGAAGTTCATGTTTCGCTTCCGAAGTTCAAATTCGAAACAAGCTACAACTTAGGTGAGACTCTTGCCAAGATGGGAATGCCCCTCGCATTCGACACAGAACGTGCAAATTTTCAGGGTATCCGCAAAATTTTAGCGAACGAAAATATTTTTATATCAAGTGTGATTCATAAAGCCTTTTGCGAAGTCAACGAAGAGGGTTCGGAGGCTGCTGCAGCAACGGCTGTTCTGGCGGTTGGCGGGGCAGCACCGGGACCGAAGCTTCCGCCCATCGTTGAATTCAAAGCAGATCATCCATTTTTGTTTTTCATTCGCCACCTAAAATCTGGCGCGATTTTATTTATGGGCCGGTTTTCATCTTAAAGTGCTGACTCAGGGCAAAACAGCGGCTCTTAATAGTTCTATATTACAGTTGAGATATCCGAGCTTTACATCATGCCGCAAGCACTGGCATTCTATTTGTTGATTGAAGCAGGGGGATGAATGAAGTTTAATGTCTTACGCTCGTTTTTGATTCCATGGATCTTGTATTTTGTTCTATCCGTGACTCTTCTCGTTTTAGCGGCATTAAAGCTCCCAATTAAGTTTCAGGATCCCATGCTTCATCTTGCCATTTTGTATGTGGGTGCATTTCTTTGTTTGGTTTTAAATTCTCAGACTTTGAACAAAGCAGGAATTTGGATTGCTGATACGCTTCCGTATTCGGTTCGTAATAGTTCCTGGAGTGCGATCTTGCGTGCACTTCGTGCGGCACTTGTAGCGGCTGCATTTTATGGAATTGGCCAGCTCTCATGGATTCCGTTGTACTGGCAAGGTTTTGTGATTCCATTTGTTTTTACAGTTTCTGTTTTTGTGATTGTTCGTAATTTATTGGGACTGACACTTAAGACAGCCGGCAATGTCACCTTCATTCGCTTTTTCATTTTTATGGTCAGTCTCCCGATGCTTTTTGGTGTAGGAATTACGGCTCAGTTTTTGAGTCAAAATATGATTAGTTCCTATGTTGCGAGTCAGCCAGATTTTACGCCGAAATTTATGGAGCCATCGGTTGAAACTGAGGCCATAGCAAAAGAAGCAGCCGAAGACGCAGACGAAGCACAAGAAGTCGACGATAAAGTTCCAGCTGGAATTTCAAAGCGAGCTAAAGAATTTCAAGCCTTGGCTGAGCACAATGCGCCTTGCGCGGATCAAAACAAAGAAATTCAGGCGGCGCTTGATCCTAAATTAAATGAAGGTGTTGCATACTGGGCGATTAAGGCAGTGAAATGCACGGATTTGAAAGCTGTTGTCGTGTTGCCTCGTTTGGTTGATCTTATGATGAAGCATAAGAGTACGCGAGTCAGGGCGGCCGCGATATTGATGATGTCGAAGTTCAGTCGTGAGAACGTGAAACAAATCGCTTATCTTCTGGTTAAACGTTTGAACGAAAATGAACCTAAAGAAGTTCTTGAGGCAACAGCTGCGATTTTATCAAAGCAAGGTGAAGAAGAGCGAGGCTTTGTAGCAAGGCGAATGAAGCTCCTTCTCGATTCGCACTCAAGTAGTGTTGCTGCGGCTGAAATTCTCATTCAAAAAATGGGACGTTCGGATGTTGTTGCTGATTTTGTTTCGTCTCATTTGAATGTCAATGGGGAGTCGCGTGAACTCGCGATCGCAATGATTTGTTTGTTGCCTGAAAGTGAAAGATCAAAGGCAGCACCTTTTATCCCCGAAATTACGGCTTCGATTAAACAAGGTCGGACAAGTGATCCGGCAATGGAGGCACTGGCTTGTGTTGGTCCTGCGGGATTAAAGGCGGTTCGACAAGAGGTGCAGCATCCTAATAAATTACCACGCTCACTTGCGGCGCAGGCTCTTGCTGAAATGGATCTCAAAAATGATCCTGAGGCTCTGAAGATCGTCGATGATTGTTTAAAAGATACGAGTCAAGAAGTGAGAAAATGGTGTAGTCACAGCTTGGGTAAAATTGGTCGTTTGGCGTTGCCCCAAATTCTTGATTTGTTAAAGTCCAAAGATGCGAGCGATCTTGAGTCCGGACACATGGCACTTGATTCACTCACAGATCCAGGCGCAAAAGATGAGCTTCGTCGTGTGCGTGCCGAAAATTCAGGTTGGATGGCTAATCGAAAAAATCTTCAAGTCGCGAGTGCTGTTTCGAGTGCTTTAGTTCGAATTGAAAACGCGAAATAATTTAATTTTTATCTGAGGGTATAGCGATTTCGAAGATGGTTTTATCTTCGGATGTTGCTTTATCAAGAGGTGGCGCGCACTCAAAGCGTACTTGGTATGCGTCTACGATTATAGCGCGTTTTATTTTGGTGAGATCGCTGATGACTTTATTTCGCTCGTTGTCTGCGTTTGGTTCAACTGCGTGATTTAAAAATGCCTGATTCGCACGGTTTTTATCAATGACGATTCCGGTATCTCGGTTTGCTACAATGCCAAATACAGTTAAGCCCTGAGCGTCGGTTTTGCCAGTTGCGAAGATTCTCAAGTGATGGCGACCTCCGAATGGATCATTATCTCTTTCGAACGCGGTGAGTTCCATTTCGCTGCAAACATATTCATTTGAAACAGGCATCGCTTGAACAATTTGATTGAGTTGATCCATTTTAGCTTTAATTTCGCTTTGTCTCTCTCCGATTTTTTCGGGAGTTTCACAGATTTTTGAGTCTTGAGTTTTACAGAACTTTTTTCTTTGCAGTAGAGATTGTAAATGGCGTAGCTCTGCTATTCTTAAGCGGTAGTGTTCATATGCGGCAGCGGCACCAAGGTATTCTTTGTTATCCTTTTTATTTTTGGCGAGGCTTTCGCTCCATCCGGCCAGAGTCAGGGCCTTGCGCAAGTCTTCGAGTTCTGTGTGAACATAGATATTCATAACACCTGAACGCATGCCTTTAATATCTCGAGACCATTCAGAAAGTATGGGATGACTCCAATCGCTTTTAGGATCTTGATAGCGGCAGTCTATGAGCTTTTGGTGAGTCTCAGGGACCGGCTCGCAAGTCGATTGAGCAAAGGACATTTGGGAACACAGAATGAGTGTGAGAGCGAGGATTGATTTCATATGTGATTTTAGAGAGCAAATTCGATGCCTCTCTATAGAAATTTAATGAGATCTGGAGGGAGGCGCACGCATTACGAGTGACGTAAAGAGGCGCCTCCTGGCATCAAAGGATAAAATCAGATCCTATTTGGTTTGGATGATTTTAAGAATCCCATCAATTGTTGGTTGAATCGAAGCTAATTCCAATTTCTCTCGTACACTATGGGCGTTTTGAATCATGGGCCCAAGAGCAACGACTTCAAGATCTTTAATTTTTGCTTTAAAAGCCGATGGTTCAAGGCCGGCATTTAAGAAAAATACTTTATTGAAAGTACCTGAGGTCGTCAAAATATCGTGCAGGAGAGTCGAAGAGTCTGGCTCAATCCAGGCCGGCATGTCCATTTTGGTTTCGATTTTTGGGTTGTCGACCGAACTAAGGCCATTAAAGTTCTCTTCTAAACTACCAACTACGTCTATAATTCTTTGATCTGAAAAGCTTCGAGATAAATAGCCAG
>JAYUEB010000492.1:0-4219 GCA_043739525.1 Bdellovibrionales bacterium | reverse complement strand
GGAATGGTACGTAGCTCTGCCGATATTCTTCTCACGCTCGTTAACGATATTCTTGATTTATCAAAAGCAGAAGCTGGAAAAATCGATTTAGAAATGATTGATTTTGAAATCGATCATATTGTCACAGATGTTGAACGCATGCTCTCTCATACAGCCCGAAAAAAGGGTTTGCGACTTCTGAAGTCTATTCCTCCCGATCTTCCAAATAGTATCAACGGAGATCCTACGCGCATTCGTCAAATCTTAGTTAATCTCGTTAACAACTCGATTAAGTTTACCTCAACGGGTGATATCTCAATCGAAGCATTTATCGAAAGTCAAAACGCTGAACAATTGATATTGCGATTTGAAGTGACAGATACCGGAATCGGAATTCCAGAAGCAACTCTTGGGCGCATGTTTCAGGCCTTTTCACAGGCTGACTCCTCAACAACTCGACGTTTTGGCGGTACTGGCTTAGGCCTTTCGATTTCAAAACATTTAGTAACACTCATGAATGGCGAAATTGGAGTTCGAAGTACAATAGGGAAAGGCTCGACATTTTGGTTTCGAATCCCATTCACTATTGGAAAACTAAAGGAACAGGTTGTTGAGCATCAAAGAAATGTCGTAAAAGCAAATATTCAAAAGCTAAAAATTTTGATCGCAGAAGACAACTCAATCAACCAACTCATCACAAAAAAGATGCTCGAAAAAATGGGTCACAGTTCTCTTACCGTTACCAACGGAAACGAAGTCATCGATGCAATGAGAGACTCGACATTTGATCTCATTCTAATGGATTGCCAGATGCCTGAGCTCGATGGTTATGAGGCGACTAAACTGATTCGTGACAGCAAAACATTAGAGGACACTCATATTCCAATTATTGCGATGACTGCAAATGCAATGACGGGTGACCGAGAGAAGTGCCTTGCCGTCGGCATGAACGATTATGTTTCAAAGCCCGTGAAATTCGCGGAACTCCAAAACGTCATAGAGCGAGTGATGCTAATCGAAAATAAAAAAACCGCATAAGAAGCCACCATAGAGCAGGAGATTTCTGATAGAAGGGACCGCGTGCTGCATTAAGTAAAATTTGCCTATCCTCCCTTGTCGTAATTTATGTTAGCTTAGTTTGATGATTTCTTCTAATTCCCATACCATAGGTTTGAAGATTGTCGGTACTGGTGTTTATCTACCAAAATCGAGCCTTACCGCTCATCTAGCTCATCAAAAGAGTAGCGCCGTTCTTAAGCGTGAAATTAGTCTTTCACACTTTGATGTGGAACATCGTTATGTTTCTGAAAATGAAACGATTTCTGAAATGGCGGCACTCGCGCTGACATCGGCATTAGAGAATGCACATTTAAAGGCGACTGATTTGGATCTTCTTATTTTTGGAAGCTCGATGCCCGAGCAACCGATTCCCTCCACTTCGGTTCTTCTTCATAAAAAAATGGGACTGGGATCGACAGGTATTCCCTGTTTCGACGTCAACTCAACTTGCACGAGTTTTTTGACAGCTCTTGAAATTGCCTCTAGCTTTATTCAATCTAGGCGCTATCGCCGTATTGCTTTGGTCAATTCTGAAGTCGGAAGCAAAGGAATTAACTGGAAGGAACTTGAAGTCGCAAGTCTTTTTGCTGACGGCGCAGCCGCGACAATTGTAGAAGCTGATCCGACAAAAAAATCTGGCATTGTTGGGATTTTATCGAAAACCTATTCGGATGGCGCCGACCTCTGTGAAATTCGCGCAGGAGGTTCGAAGTACAATATTATTACACCTCCACCTCAATCAGATGATTATTTGTTTCGAATGGAGGGGCGTGGAGTTTACCGGCTCGCCTCAAAATACTTACCTCAATTTTTAATTCAATTTTTAACGGATTGCCGTGTGGGACTTGAAGAGATCGATTGGGTGGTTCCACATCAAGCAAGTCCTATCGCGATGATGCAGATGAGCCGCAAACTTGGATTTTCGGAAGAAAAATTTTTAAATATTATTCAAACTCATGGCAACCAGGTTTCTGCGTCATTGCCCGTAACTCTCGATCATTGCCTCAAGAACAAAGCAAAACGTGGCGACCTTATTCTTCTGATAGGGACAGGTGCGGGCATCACCCTCAGCGGCACCCTGCTCACCTACTAATGAAAGTCTTAGTAACTGGCGCCACCGGCTCACTCGGACTTCCACTCTGCTTAGCATTAAAGAAAAAAAACTATCAGGTGATCGGAGTTGGCCGCCAACCAAAGCGACTTCAAATTCTGAAGGATAACGGCGTCGAAGTTATTCAAGCCGACCTTTGCGAAAATGATCTCTCAGAAGAAGTTGCAGATTGTGAATTCGTTATTCACTCTGCTGCACTCACACGTCCCTGGGGCCCCCATAGAGATTTTGTGGCCCCAAATTTAACGGCTAGCCGTCGCGTCTTTGAATGGGCCTCTACAAGCAAAATTAAGAAGGTAATTCATATCTCAACGACTTCGGTCTATTACGACGGAACCAGCCGCACCGGACTCACTGAGACCTCGCCACTCCCTGCATCGCAAAAGACAAGTTACGGCGCAACCAAACTTCAGAGCGAACTCATTGCTCAAGAGTTTTTTAAAGATGGCCTACCTATTTTAACCATGAGACCTCGAGCAATTGTGAGTGCCTATGACCAGACTCTGCTTCCAAGATTGTTACCAATTATGAGTCGCGGATTTTTTCCGATGATTGACGACGGCGCGGCGGTAATTGATGTCACCCCTGTTGAAAGTATTTGTGTTGCCATTGAAAACGCAATGCTTGCACCGAACTCACAGAACGGGCGTACCTATAATATAACGAATGGCGAGCCAATTTCAATTCGTGAACTTCTGACATCAATAGCTTCAGTTTTAAATTTGAAAGTGAGATGGATCCCACTCAAGAGTGCGATGGTTACACCACTCGCGGTCGGCTTTGAGCAAGTTTGGTCTCGTGTATCTAGCAAAGAGCCTCGCCTGAGTCGTTACTCACTTGACCTCATTTCGAAGAGCCAAAGTTTTAATATTCAAAAACTGAAAGATGAACTTAACTTTCAGCCTGTCATTTCTGTAAAAGAATCCTTGTCGTCTATGAAAAACTGGAGTCCGCTCGCGTGAAAAACGTCGACTTTGACCTCTGCAAAGCTGGCTTTTGTACCCATCCCGAAATTGTTACACTCCAATCAGGATCATTTCGTTCATGTGAGTTCCCGTCGTTGTTTGGTTTAATTGTTCACCCTCAAGAAGGACTTATTCTCTTTGATACCGGTTATCACCCTGACTATAATTTAAAATCGAAATGGCCTGAATCAATTTATCCATTTGTGATACCTGCAAGGATTGATCAATCACAAACGGCCGCTCAACATGTGATCCGAAAAGGTTTTCTTCCAGAAGATGTGAAATGGATCGTGATTTCACATTTTCACGGGGACCATATTGCCGGACTTAGGGACTTTCAGAACGCAAAGTTTTTATGTCGAAAGTTTGCGTTTGATTCTATCTTAAATAAAAGTTCATTGCGCAATTTGCTAAATGGCTTTCTCCCACATCTCTTGCCAAAAGATTTTAGTAGTCGCGTCGAATGGATCGAAGATCGAAAAACCTGGTCTCAAGATTTTGCGTTCGGAGCAGTTGATTTGTTTGGAGATGATTCACTCATCGCAGTCGATCTCCCTGGCCACAAAGCAGGACAGGTCGGCCTGGTCTTTCAATCTCATAAAATCGGAAAGTGCTTTTTGGTAGCCGATGCGGCCTGGAGCCTGAAGGCTATAATCGAAATGAGACCTCCCTCAAGACTCGCAAACCTGATTATCGATAGCTCAAGCAAATACTTGAACACACTGGGCACTCTCCAAAAGATAAACAAAGAACAACCCGAGATGACAATGATTCCTTCTCATTGTCGTGAAACTTTTCAGAAAATAAGTGGCCGCTTGTGATTTCGGCCATCTACTTACTTTCTTCTTTTTTAAAAGAAATGTTTTTTCGGGTCAAATCCTTAAAAGCACTTAATCAAATTCGAGAAAAAAATAAAAAAACTATATTAAATCGAATTCACCAATATGAGTTTTACAAAAATAAATCGATACAAGGCTGGGACGATCTTCCGATTATAGATAAGAAAATCGTAACTGCTCAGGTTCCTACGCAAGAGTCGGCGCTTGATTGATTAGTGCTGCATGAATTGCTCCGAGAGTTGGGTGACCCTGCTTGCGGGCAGTGG
>JAYUEB010000491.1:0-4224 GCA_043739525.1 Bdellovibrionales bacterium | reverse complement strand
ACGTACCTATGCCTTCTAAGGCATGCTTGCCGGGCTGAGGACCTCCAACACCTAAATTTTTCTTTTCCTCTTCACAAGGGATAATTGTGGATTCTGTCGGTGGCTTGATAGCCTTTTCAAAATCTTTGTCCGAGAGTCTTGTAATCTTCACTTGGCCATCTTCACCGCTTTCGATCAGTGCGGTATGAGATTGAGTCAATTGAAGAGTTGCGACATAATCACCACGAGCAATGATTACTGTCGTAAGTGGTTCTCCTTTTGAACCCGTCTTGTCAGTACAAAGGCCACTATTTTTATCGAACAAAGCTGATCTCTTTGCGTCTTGAACAGCGGCATCGTGACCTTCATTTGCTAGACTGACCTGAGGCGACTGGATCAACATAAGGGCACAAATCATTCGAATAGAATTTGTCAGCCTCATAAACATGAAAATCCTTGAATCATCTTTTCGACTTCATCGGCGGCCTTGGATTTTTCACCCTCTCCAAAATCTAAAGACTTCAAATGAAAAACTTTTCCGTTACATGAAACATAGTAAGAATATTCGTGGTAGATTGTTTCGGCTATTTTATAGGTAACGCCAACACGATGAGCTTCACTAATGCCAGACCATTTTTGAGTTTCATAAGGACTTGTTGAAAGAACCGTTCCGCCTTTAGAAGAAACATACTGCGTACGACCTTCGAAATATTCTTGGCTAGAAGCTTCGAGATAAGCAGCGTTGAACTGAACCCGGTTTAATTTTAAAAACGAAATAAAAACAGTTGGTTTAAATCCGTCAGAATATTCGGCGCCTGTTAAAAACAAATTATTACTATTTTCTTCGAACTTAATCCATTTTTTTTCAAGCCTGTAGTGAAAGCTTGCACCATTCAAAGTGCTGCTCAGCACCTCTGCCGCAAAAGTCGAAAAGTGAGTAATGAAGATAAGGCAAATAATAGATTTCACAAGTTATTTATCGGAAGTGAATGATATAGAAATGATGAGACCTAAGTCTAAAAAGAGAGGCTAGTCCATGCGATCCTTAAGCTTTTCGTATTACTTTTAGAGCTTTGATCGCAGCAATGATTTTCATTTTGCCACTTCCATATGGATGACCTTTTTGGAGTGGTAATGCCGGAACTAAAATTGCATTAGTCGGTGCCTATGAAACTAAATAATCTCAAGTCAAATATAAGTATCTTTAGGCAACATTTGAGTCTCGTATTTGGGCACCTAGGACTCGTTATTGTCACTTTGGTCTTGTCGGCCAAGTTTACTTATGCGTGTCCTATAGATCCAAATGCGTTCTTGAACTTGGAAGGTCAAAATTCAGATCAGGTCCTACCGGGGATTTCTAAAAAAATGGAGGAGCTCTATCAGCGCTTCTATTGTATTGATCGACGAACTTACTTCGAAAAAGTAAACCATGAAATGAACGTACGTGAAAAGTTAATGACGATCGGAGAAAAAGAAAAAATTGATAATTTTCGTCTTAGACATAATATGGGTGCATATGAGAGCGAAAGCCGCAATTATGGAGGAGACATACGAAGACAAGTTAGCTTTCTTCGAAAGTTCAACGCCTACCGAACTCAAAAGACTTTACCGGTCATCAATACAAAATATGATGATTACGAAATCCTTTTAGTAGCTGGTTTTGGCAACGAAAAATATAGAGTCGAATATTTTTCAGACATGAAAGACGTCTTAGTTAATAATTTTGGAGTTCCTTCAGATCAAATTCACGTCATTTTTACGGATTCTTTGGCGGAGGCCGATGTGTCTGTTAAGTTAGTCTTTGATGAATACAGTATCATTAAAGCAAAGAAGCCTTTTCATAAAATTTTATTTGCTGGTCATAGTAGGGGCGGACTTGTGATAGTTAATACCTTTATTGATCATCCTCAAATGATTGAAGATCCCGCTGTCGTCAATATTGTAACGATTCAATCTCCCCTTAAGGGCACACCCACTGCTGAGTTTTTAGAAAAGCGTATCCACGGATTGGAATCGTTCACTCAACGTTTCTGTAAATCTTGCACATTCAAGACACTTAGCAAATTAGCATTAGGCGCTCAATCAATGGATAGTGCAGAAACTAAACCAACAATAAAGCGTATGGATCATTTTACTGATTTGCAATCAGCGCTTTTTTCTAAAAAACTTTTTTTCGTTTCAACTTACTCAACTCACGAAGCTACAAAGCTGGGAGCACATATTATCGATGGAAAAAATGATGGTACTGTTCCTCTTTCAAGCCAATATATCCGAAGTTTCGGGCGTAAGCTTGCACTGCTCCCTGAAATTGGCCATACTGACTTAGTCATTTCTGGAAGCAAGAGCGATCTCTCTCCTTTAGAAAGAAAGCTTTTCGCGGTCCTATTTTTTAATGAGATAAGCGATCCACGTACTGCGTTTGAAGATGGGATGGACTAGGTTCTGGTTGGTCGCCCGAACCATGTAACCGAAAACTAAAATAGGTTCCAACCTCAGGTAATCTGGAAACAGCCCAGGATTTTAAGCTCACTGGGCATGTTTTTGAAGGCCCTCGTTTTTAGTAAGTAAATTAAGATTAACAAATAGATAAGATACTTACTTCAAGTGCACCGAATACCCTGATTTACCCTGTTTTACTACCCCTATGCCCCCACAGTGCCGACAGCGAAAAATAAAAAGGTATTTATATCTAGCCTTGATGTGAATTTTTATTTATGGGGATAATAATGTCTGATTCAAATTTATTTAATCTTTATCAATCACGAGGCAGATTAATATTTAGAAGCGGAAGGTAATGAAAATTAGTGATTATTTTAAACTTGGAAAAACACAATTTGAGTTAGATTTTGTAGATATCTATGTTGAGCGAGATATCCCTCTGTTTTTAGATCCAAACTTTATACACAAGGGCGAAGACCGTTGGTGTCAGGAGGCGTCTTCTACGGTTAATAATTTTTTTCAAACCGTAGTTAATCTAATTATTGCTAACGAAACCGAAGAGGCAAGAGCTATTTTTCAACATCTAAATGAACCAAGGGAAACCCATTTAGGGCTCGCCCAACCCGGAAATTCTGGTGTGGGTGTTACTAGTACCAATGCAGATGAAATTTTTAATAATATCTTGGAAAGTAGAGCCATCGAGACGGGTCTAGTTGAGGACTTGGAGGACTGCAGGATTTTTGTCAAAAATTTTGATAAGGATAGGTTATCAGATTTAACTACAAATATTATTCGAAAGCAGTTGGTTGAATATACGATTTCCCAATGCAAGGCTCATGGCATCGGGCTGACAAGCGATGTTGCCAGCGGTTTCTTCTGGAATAAGATGGAAGCGGGATGGGAGCAGAGTTTTTCAGAAGCACTCATTATTCAGGATAAAAAAATACTTTTAGTGCCTAAGCGAATAGTTTCACATTCTCGACGATATACTTCTGAGCAGTTTTATAATCACTTTGTATTGAATTTCCTTCAGGAAGAACAATTAAAAACTTTTGGACAGTTTGTTCAGAAAAGAAAGAAGACAAAAGAAGAGTTTGTAACAAAAAAGGACGTAAAAACCGCACAACGTGGTGATAAATTAAGTCTGGTAGCATTTGCCAGACAGCATCCAGAAGTCTTTAGAAAATTTAAAGAAGAAGTATCCGCCGAGCCTGAATATCCGCTTCAAGGCAACGAGATTAATGAAGAGGTTGAGCCTGTCGATTTATCAGCACTTTGTCTGCATTTAGCGGACAGATTAAAGAAAATTGATTCGGGCAATGATTTTGCGACAGAATATCACAAGGTGGTAACTTCAATTTTGGCTGTGCTTTTGTATCCGACTTTATTTGCTCCTAATATTGAATTCAAAATTCATGAAGGTAGAAAAAGAATAGATATTTGTTTCGATAATTCCGCAAAAAGAGGAGTTTTTGCAGAACTTGCGCTTCACCCTCAAACTCCGTGTCCTTATGTCTTTGCCGAGTGTAAGAATTATTCGTCAGATGTTGCAAATAACGAGCTCGATCAGCTAGCGGGAAGATTTAGTCCAACTAGATCAAAAGTAGGACTGCTCGTATGTAGAAATATTAGTAAGCCAGATCTTTTTATCAAAAGATGCAAAGACACTTATACAGACCAACGAGGTTTAATTATTCCAATTGTAGATCAAGATCTTATTGAAGCATTGGAGGGGTTTTCTAGAAAAGAATATGATCTCTTAGAAAAAAAGATTCGAGAAATAAAACGCATAGTACAGACCTAATT
>JAYUEB010000490.1:0-4230 GCA_043739525.1 Bdellovibrionales bacterium | reverse complement strand
TTGATAGAAAAACCAAGAATTGCCATTTCAGTGACGGACTTTTCAAATTCAGAAATCGAAATGACATTGCCATTCGGACAATTCATTGGCACAGGCATCGGTCTCGGGAGCCACTCATTTGTACCACCGGCGTTGACGGTCGTTCTCAAAATTGCGCCAGCCACATTCTTTGCAACTGGCTTTATCAAGACACCCATAAACGGACCCATTGCATTGGGGACAGGGGCCGAGATAGGCGTCGCTAATTTTACCTGTGAATTGTCTTGGAATTTCATTTTTTGCCTCCCGCCTGGGTACCAACTTGAGTTTGGGTTTTGGCAACCTTAACTTTACCAATGCATCCGCAAGTTATGATGCCTGTTTTCGTGATTCATCTCGGAGCCAGGCTTTACATTTCGATACTCGAGAGCTCGCCAAGTTTGCAGGTCAAGGTCAGCGCGTCTCTTCATTAGAACTCGCACTAATAGATTCAGGATCGATTTCGATTTTTTATTTTCTGCGGTAGACTGGGTAACGGAAAGTTCGACTTCAGGTTCAGAAACTTCAATTTGTTTTTTGATTGCGTTCATAATTTTTCTCCATAGGTTCATTATTAATTTTGGTCTTCAGTTAATCGTTTCAAGTCAGTCACTGTTTTTGGTTATTTCGGATTCATCCCATTTCCTTTGTGAGCTTTTTCCGTTTGGTTTATTTTTCACCGGCGATATCACGCAACGATTGGTAAGAAAGGCATGTATTGCAGTCCGGGTGTGACCACGAATCGCATTTTGTCCTCTTTGATTTTTTTCTCGTGGACCTCTTGGCACGAAAGGCAGAATGCGGCCTCGGGCGCCACATCCAAGCGCTGAGACTCAATCGGCTCGCAACAACATGAACACTGACCAAACACTCCTTGCTCAAGGGAGCGCAGGGATTTTTGCGTCATCATCATTTTCTGGGCCGCGAATTGATAAAGCTGAATTTTCGAATTAAGATCTCGCTCCGCCACTGATGAGTCGTGGAGATTTTGAAGACTTGATTTGGCGTGATGAACGCTTTCACGGACCTCTAGTTTGATTTCGTCCAAGGTTTTTTGTGTAGCTGCGATTGCTTGGATCAGACACTCTCGAATGTTCAATTTTCTTTCTGTATTCATAACCCTCCCTTTGTTCGGTTTGCTTTGCGACACACCTTTCTCAAATTGCAACCAGGGAGCCATGGGCACGGCACAGGCGTAAGTGCTGAACTAGATTTGGGAAACGAAAGAATTTGTAATTTCTATGAAAAATAAAATGCGCGGGAGTCCGTGCATTTTAGATGATTTTGGAATTTTTGTGATCGGATTTTCGTGCAGATTTGTGTCGCAGTGATAGCGGCAGGTCGTCGCAATTAATACTTTGAGGCGATCTTTGGACAGGTGAAGAGGGCAATTCATAAAAATAAAGACAAATAGAAACCTATTTAATATGTAATATTTTTAAAAACCTGGACGTGATCTTACAACACCGAAATTTGGTTTTGATCAAGTCTGATAATCTTGTAAATTGGCCAATACTTCGAAGAGGCGTTGTTACTTGTTAGCGTTCAAATCAAAACAAACACAGTTGTTTTTGGGTTTCAATTTGCCCTGAAAAACGCCAATTATATCCATAGGCTTTTTTGCGAAATCCATAGCCTGTCGTGCAAGGTTTTCTTAAACAAACAGAACTAATTGATGCGACACAATTCATATTTTTAGCTTTACCATTTTCTACTAGCCATTTTGCAGCCTCATGTTGGCTTTGAAAGCGTTTTAAAACTTCCCCCGAATGTAAGTCGATCATGCACACTTCTTTACTCGTCTTCGTCGCCGCAGCCTTAGCTCTTTTGTGCGCATTAGCTTTCGCTTTCTCAGGATTTTTATCTCTCCAGTCTTTTAGTGACGCTCTCCGCTTTTCTTTAGATTTTTTGCTTTTAAGTGCTTTCAAGCGATTTTCTTCCCACACGATATGCTTCTCTGGATTTTCACTAATCCACTTTTTAAGACTAGCCGTTCGTTTTTCTCGGCATTCGGCGGTTTTTATTGCTTCATGATTTTTACGTCTAGCTGCTGCATACATTAGAGGGTTTTGCTCTCTCCACCTCTTCAATCGTGCCGCAGTCATTTTGCGATATTCTTCTGTACTCATGACTTCTTTTATTCTTCTACTACGCGCCCGTAGTGCTGGAGTAACGCCTGAACGAAATGCTTTTTTAGATGCTTCAAGCATAGGTCTAAATTGTTCAGGATGATTTTTCATATACTCACGCTTCTTTTCGCTGGTTTCAGCAACAGAAGGGTGTTTGGTTGTTCCACTTCCACCAGCGACAAGATTAAGACATTTTTCATCTGCTAAAAGGTCTTCATCGACAATAGAAGCCTCAAGTCGTTCTGTCTCCTCAGCCGTTTCACATACGGCGATATAATACCGCGCAAATGAATTTTTATTATTTTTGAATTTATTGGCAAATTTGAGACCTGAGCCTTGATATCGCATTAACTCAGACCATTTCGGGCGATTAACTTTACCAATGTAATACTCGCCACTCTCCCAGTTCATTTGAATGTAGATGGCTCTATAATAACCATCAGTGTTCCTTTTGCGAACAAGTTCACTTAGGGTTAAAACATCAAACCAACGGTCTTTAATTGCAATACGCTCTCTATTAAAACCTAATCTTGCCAAATTGCGTTTTGAATCAGAAAAACTGAAGACATTTTCTTCATGTGACAATTCGAAGGGGTTAAATTCCTTCCAAATTTTGATATTTTCATTAATCGCGATTGTCATGCCTTGGTGATATTTCGTCTTCTTGACAGAAGTCAATTACTTGTCGCGCCCATAAGGACCCCGAATTCTAAAGTTACCGGAAAGAAGTAATAACCTGAAGTAGTCGCGACCTGCTTAGGCTTAGTGATTAATGCTTAAAGTTGGTATCGCTAAGCTTAAGGACCAACCCGCACTGTTACAGTTCCAAAAACCGAAGGATAAACATCGACCGGGAGCGCACCTGAGGTTATAGGCAGACTTTTGGCATTACCTGCACATTCAATCTCTTCGCGTGTTCAATCACTTCAGAATCTAAATATGCGGAGGTCGCTACGATCGATTCGCTGGCAATACCAAGGCTGTCAATGATACCTAATCCGGTATTACTGCCATCGAGATGGTAGTCGAAAATAAAAAGCAACTCATCTTCCAGCTGTCCTCCATCATCAAACCATTTTTGGAATCCTGCTCGTGAGTTAAAGCTCACAAAAGTATGTCCTGACAATTGAAACTTCATCTTCCATCGCTCGACGGCGGCTGGGTCATCATCAACCACAACAATTTTTTGACCGAGAGATGGTCGAATTGAACTGGTGTACCAGATTGGTATCTCGGTGGAAGGTAAGTCTATTGAAATTTTCGTTCCGACACCGACCTCTGAATCAACGGCAATATTTCCTTTCCAATATTTTACAGACTCAAACAAAAAGTGGAGCCCAAGCCCCTTGCCATTTTCCTTTCCAAAGGTCATTTCTTTGGTTCCAAGCTGCTTTAAAATATTTGCCGGCATTCCGCATCCTGTATCACTGATAGTGAACTCAATTTGGCCTCTGGCTTTGGCGATCTTCAAAGAAATTTCTTTTTTGATCGATTCCTTCATGGCTTCGATAGAGTTTTTCAACATATTATCCAAGTGACGTTTGAAATCACCGAGGTTGATACTAGCAAATAAATCCAAAGCATCATCGTCGACCATCATGTCAATTTTAAGGTCAGGAATGCTGGAGTATTCACTTCGTTTTTGTAAAGCATATTCTTTCAATACCGGCACAATGGGAATATGTTCGATGTCTTTGTCGATTGCGGTGCCGACTTCGGCGGCTTCCGTCAGCAACTTTTGATCCACCTTATTAGTTTGGGCAAATAAACGGCGAATGCTGCCGGTTGCTCGTTCAAGGCTTGAGTGCAGTTTGGGATCTAGTTTTTTAATCTGCATCGACAGATCTGCAATTGCCAGCAAAGGAGAGTTCACATCATGCGCTAGACGCTTTAATAAATCTGTGCGCATGGCTTCTCTTTTTTTTCGCTCAGAATCCGCAATACTCATTGTAAGACCCATCAGATATGAAACAAAAACAATCGCTAAAGCAAGTGCTAACAAATATGACCAGGTTAAGAACGCCGACGAAATATCATAAATTATAAACAGACCGTTCGCGCCCGGCAATTTGGCGATTAGTCG
>JAYUEB010000489.1:0-12696 GCA_043739525.1 Bdellovibrionales bacterium | reverse complement strand
ATATCAAAGCAAGGCGAAAGTCTGCTTTATTGGTTATGGAAACCAATTTAAGGGTTCTAAACAGTAGGTCTTTTGACCGTGTAAAAATTACTTGGTGATCCTAGTTTGGTAATATCCGAACGGATCTATCCCGTTGATTTTAAAGAACATTTTTTTGAAACTCGCAATCGTATTTCCCTGGATGACGCCAGAAGCATAGCTGAAAAGTACGAAAACGGCTGCTCGCTGAGGGATCTTGCGAAGCTGTTCGGATATTCGAAAAGCAAAATACGTTCGAATCTAAAACGTCAGGGGCTCAAGCCTAGAGCCGGCGAGACTCAAGCCACCCACAAGCGTTCGCTCAAATCAGGCAAACAAGGCGCTTTGCCGTATTATGGATTCTGCTATTTCGAAGGCGAAATAATAAAAGACCCGCGCGAGTTTCCGATCCTTCAAATGATCCATCGGCAATGGAGCCAGGGTAAAACTATTCACCAAATAAATTTGGAATTGAATCGAAGCAAAATTTTATCTCGAAAAGGTAAAACCTGGAGCTGGGCTGCTATTCAAAATATTGTCGTTCGTTTAGAAACTCAAAAAATAATTTTATCAACGGGAGGAAAGTATGAATTTAGATAAATTGTTCGCTTGGATTGTTGGGGTCGTTCTTGCAATTGCAGTAACTGGGCAACTCGATGTTCTTCAAGCTTGGGTGGGGCGCTATCAAGCGAAAGTCATCTATGAGTCACGCAGTTCGACTTGGGGGTCGCCTAGATTCTTCGACGTAAAATCAAACCAAAAGAATTAGTTAGTAAACACAAAAATGGTCCAACTCATGCCAAGAGACAAAAATAAAATAGCCGTGCACTTTAGGGCTCGCGTCCATAGCTGCGAGCTACCCAAAGTAAATATTAAGAACAACTTTGATAGATACGACGCAATAATTGAGATCGTGAGCAAGTTGCCAAGGGCTTGGACTTCAAAAACTCCAGCGTCGTGCAGCTGAATATTTGCGATCACTGATCCATGAATTTCGAAAAGAGATACAAGAAATGTCAAAATCGAGAGTCCGCTTTGGCCAAAAGAGTTCTGTAAAACTTTGGACATGACTAGAATTGTTACGATGAAGGCTGACAATTTTAGAATCGGAAGAACTTTAAAACTACTTTGCTCACTATCCAAATTTCTATGAGTCAGTTTTCGCGATTGCAGAAATATCATTACTAAAGTCACAAAAATTGGTCCCAAGAAAATTATAAAAAGTGAGGGATGAATTTCATCTGTTCCAACCAGTAGCAATGAGGTTCCCTCAGCGAGCATCGCTCCCGTTGCGGATAGGAATGTGATAATCTCGAAAGCGCTCATGTCATGAGATGAAATTTTGCTTTGGCGAGCGACTGATGCTGTAGTTGCGGTGCTTGAAATGAGTCCACCTAAAAATCCTGTCAGAATTGCGCCCGCTTTTGAACCCAATTGAGCAATGGTAGAGCCCAATATTTGGATGAGCGCCAAGGCAAATATCATGGTCGCAATTTTTTTTAAATTTAGTAAATTCCATGGATCAAACGGAGAACTGGGCAGCACCAAAACCAATGCGAGTAGAGACAATAATGTGAAGACGGGTTTGGTCCATTTGCCACTGAACAAGCTCAAACAATAGTACCAAAGATTGCGCCGATGCCAGCGGTGATAATCATTGCAAGGGCTCCCCAAAAGCAAACGCGCAAAGCCCCTTTCCAAATATTGGCACCACCGACCTTAGCCGCAAGAATGCCGAGTAAAATCAGAAAAATGAGCGACCCCGCAGAAACCAAACCGATGAGAGAGGTGGATGGTGCAACGACAACCAATATTAATGGGAAGATTGCGCCAACTGAGAACGCTCCTGCAGATGCGAGAGCGGCTTGTACAGGACGCGCACTGAATGATTCGCTTATTCCCAATTCATCTCGGGATTGGCTGCCGAGTGCATCGTGCGCCATCAATTCCTGTGCGACCTGAGCCGCCAAAGTTGGATCAAGCCCTCGCCCTACATATATTTGTGCAAGCTCAGCGTGCTCGAATTCAGAATTAGTTGCAAGTTCAATTTTTTCGCGATCGAGATCGGCTTTCTCTGTGTCTGCTTGGTAGCTAACAGAAACATATTCCCCTGCGGCCATCGACATCGCTCCTGCAACAAGGCCAGCGATTCGAGTCAGCAAAATATTTTCGTTCTTGGTTCTTGCAGCGGCTACTCCCAGAATCAGACTCGCCGTAGAAACAATTCCGTCATTTGCACCCAACACGGCAGCTCGAAGCCAACCAATGTGTAGTGAGCGGTGCGCTTCGGAAGGCATTGGCAATTTAGGCATTTGAACTCCGGCCCACAAAACGTCTACATAAAAAATAAATTCCGGTAGAGCTCACAAAGCCTGACCGATGATCGAATAGATTCCCGCTCCTAGAATCATTCCGGTTCCGTAAAAGGTCAGCATTGGTAATCCGAAAGTGCGATTTAGCGCCATCAGATGAGGGTTCGGGTTGTCTGGTTGACCCAAGATTCAAATTGGTCAATGGGAAGCGCTCCTGAAATTCGGCTTACTTCTTTGTTATGATAAAAAACTATAAGTGTTGGTATGCCTTTGATGCCGAACTTTTGTCCGGCACTAGGATTTGCTTCAGTGTCTATTTTTCCAAAGACAGCTCGTCTTTTTAGCCGGCTTGCTGCTTCGATAAATGTCGGAGCAAATCCACGGCAGGGACCGCACCAAGGCGCCCAAAAGTCTACAACCACTGGTAGCGGACTTTTTTGCGAAAGATTCTCTAAGCTCGCAACGGTCAAGTCATTGACTCCGTTATGGAGCGAAAGTGATTTTTTGCATTTTCCGCAGACAGGCGACTTCCCCAGAGGAAAAGAAAACGCCACACGATTGAGCCCGCCGCACTTTTCGCAAGCAGAATAAGTGACATCGTTGCTCATAAAGAAATCCTCCATTTGGCGAAATAGATCATTAAGTGATGGCGATACAGATTCGCTTCTAAATGTGAGCGCCATTGCCTACCACCTCTATATTTAGCAACGCTATTTTATCCAAGTATTGCCGTTGCTCGCGAATGGTCCACCAAAAGTAACGAAGAGCTTCAATTGGATGCCACATTACAACCCGGCCAATGACAATGAAGCTTACGCAGGAGTAATTCATAATGAAGGTAGGCTTTTATTGCCTGGCAAATTGCGAGACTGTTCTCAGGTCTCAGATCGCGCTCGTTGAAAAGTTGACGCGATTTTTTAACGCCAACTTCGGCAATAATATTTTCCTTTTCATGCTTAGATCGATCCGGATTTTGTTCGCTGCTCATTCATCAGTCCAACCTTAAATTTCTACTTTTTGTGTTTCATTCCCTTGTGCATCCCTTTTCCCATTTCCATTCCGGGACAAGATCCGCCCATCATCGATTGGCATTCCTTATGAAACGCATCGTGACACTGCATGAACTCCTGATCTGAGCGCAGACAAGTCGCCATCTGCGCGTGTGCAGCAGCCATCTTTTCGCGGTCTTCTTTACTAGGGTTCATGGTCATCTTAGACATGTCATGAGGCGCATTGGGCTCAGCAGCCCAAGCAGGTAAGGCGAAATTTGTAAGAGCGATTGTTACTAGAAGCATAATTGTTTTCATGGGTTCTCCTGATTTAAGATTTTGGATGAAGTGTTGATGACGTATTAATTTTGCAAGGGCTCATACCTAGTATTCTGTAAAGAGGACACCAGCCACTGAGTCCGGTCGCTACTGGGAGGATGCCGAGCAAGAACCAGAGATTACTTGGTCCCCAAAACGCAAGACTCATAAGAAAAAGTCCAACCACGACTCTGAGACCTCGCTCGATAGGGTGAATATTTGTTTTCATAGTGCTCCTTTTTTTAAAATTGAGCGCTTCCCGCACCAATAACTTCTGAATTTAATTGAACGGTATAATGGATTGGAAAAGATTTTGATAACATGGCGCTAACGCTACAATACTTTGTTTGCGAAAGAGTTATCGCTTCGAGAACTTTTTCTTTCTCAAGAGCTCCTTCGATTTTGAAAACAAGTTGAACTTCTTTAAACACAATCGGGTGAGCGCCTTCAGTTACTGAGGCGTCTGCCTCGATTTCAAATTTCGACAACGGCTGGTGATACTTTTTCAACAGAGCTACAACATCCATTCCGGTGCACCCGGAAATCGCAGCTACAAGCATTTGCTTGGGAGTTATAGCGGTGTCGTCACCAATAGGCGGCTTTGTATCCATAGGGACAAAGTGGTTGTCGACTTCTGCGGTGAACCGCATTTTCTCGGACCACACTGATTTAATCTTCATTCTAGATCTCCGTTCCGAAAAGTCTCAAAGTTCCTACTTCGAGAAACTCTAATCTGCCTAGTGACGTGTCCATTGACGTCCTTTAGGGACAAATTTAAAAACGCCAACTGAGTTATCACTGCAATATCCAACCCATCGCTGAATAGGCCTAGGACGAATTGACAGACAATCGTAAGGTGGGAATCCTAAAGGCACCTCATCAAAGAGTACATTCTCCCCATCAGTTGCAAAAAATTTTGTTGAAGCTCGTAGCCCAATTCAGTTTTAGTCATCACTCAACTTCAAGCCAAATTTCATTTCGACGTAAAAACCAAAGTTGAAAGGGAGAATTATAACGAGCTAATGAAGGCTCACCAATAGTCGTTACCTTATCCGTGTTTAATTCAAGTTTAAAACTTAACATTTTTTCTGCATATCGAGATTCTGACCAAGAACCAGAGTAGGTGTAAACAGCTACTTTGCGTCCAGGCAACTGGCGCAATTGAACCTTTGAGTCATCAGGTATCGGCAAGGTCGCTAAGGTATATTTTTGGGGCATAGTGAATTGCACCACAAAGCCAGAAGTGCCTTTGGTTTGAGTTACCGGCGCTGTCATTGCAATTTTCTCTGAAGCAACTTCCTGATTTACTGGTGCCGTCATTGCAATTTTTATTTTCGATTTATTGGCTCCAAAAATATATCCAGCTAGAATTCTAAAGGCTTGGTTTCCGGCATTTTCAAAATCAGAATCAATCTTTGTTTCAGCGACTACTATTGGACCATATTTCCTAATTTCATAGTGAGATGCTTTTGACTCTACTGTGTACTTTGGTTCTTCTATCGACATAGCCGCCCCTGAAAATAAAAAAATTAACGCCGCTAAAGTTTTCAACTATTTTTCCGAAACAAGTTGGCAAAGTGGAATTTTCTGTTGCAAGCCCGAAGTTTGAATTGTCGAAATCAATTTACAAGTATCAAAACCCTGCGCAACAAGGGCTTGATTGGCTTCGATGATTTGTTGACTAGTCATATCTGGTGTGCGGCTTAAAATCCAAGCGTAATCTCTTCCCGGTGCGCCCACAATGGCATATAAGTAGTTCTCACCGATTGCCAAAATCCAATAGTCCCCTCCAAGCAGAAACTGCCAGCCGAAGAAATTCACAAAAGTAACTTTCAATTTAGAGCTTGAATTCGTGTCGATAACTTTGGCCCTGCCATTTGCAATACTCGGACGCCCACTGGCCGTATCACACGTATTAATAACAGAAATGAGACCATCTGCTGCGGTATCATAAACAGCCGTTGTGTTGCCAACGCATTGTTTTTGGAAGCTTTGTGGAATTGCCGCGATCTCGTACCATTTGCCGAGGTACCGCTGAAGATCAACTGAATCGACTGTTCTAACCGGCGGCAGTAGCTTCTGAGATCCAGCCTGAGTTTGTATTGCAATTAAAAATCCGAATATTAAAATCATTTGCTTCATTAAATTTCTCCTAGGCTCATTCTCTGTTTCGGTTTTTAACTCATCTGTCGACATAGGTAAACATAATGAAATTAGCAAGTGTAGTGCCGCCTCCCTTAAAGTCACATTTGATTTGAATGTGTAGATTTGCATAACTACGCACAATTAAATCACGCTATGGGCAATTGACCCCAGCCTTCCCAAGTGGCTCTTGCTCTGATGACCAGACTTGTGCGCTTTTTATGACATTGAGACAGCAGTTTTTTTTGTAAAGGTATTCATTCAAAATCAACGACTCCAGTTTCCAAGTTGTACAGGCCCACTTGAATTTTCACCTTGCCAGAATTTACTGCTTTAGAAATGAGTCGTGATCTGTTGAGTAAATCTTTTGCGACTCCCTTGGCGTTGAGCCAAGATTCGGCCTTCAAATCCTGAGACGGGTGTTTTTCGTCGAATTTCAATTTGATTCTTGGATGAATGTCGCTAACAAGCTTATCTAAATTATCGCTACCGGAGGACTGTCCGCGGATCGTTTCAATGGCGGCTTTTACGGCTCCGCAATGGGTATGCCCCAACACGACGACAAGATGACTCCCAAGTTTCTCGATAGCGTACTCGATACTCGCTATCGCCTGCGGGGACAAGGTTTCGCCGGCCGAACGAACAGTAAACATTTCTCCAAGCTTTTGGTCAAAAACGGCTTCAGGAGGCACGCGGCTGTCACTGCACGAAAGCACAATTGAGTTAGGAGCCTGACCTTTTGATAGCCTTTTAATATCATCAACAGCCTGACCATCTTTGCGAACTTCTCCTTTTAAAAACCTTTGGTTTCCGGCTTTGAGTTCTTTAAACGCTGAATCGGGGTCCAGTGAGGCTAGAGTTTGTGCCTTGGTCTGATTGGCTTTGGCGAAAGTCAGCTGAGCAAAGCCATTCAACGGAATCGTGAGTGCTACCGCAAATATCGCTTTTGTTAAAATCATCTTCTTCATAGGTTTTCCTTCGTTATTTTATTGTGGGTTCAAAATTTTTCTTGGCGAATCACTTCGATCTCGCTGGCGTAAACAATCAGCGAATAATTCGCAAAATAGTTCTTTGCGATTTCATTCATAATTTCTTTTCCCAGATCTGCATCAGCGACGACTTCGATCTTCACTTTTTCATTTGGAACTTCGCCGCTATTTTTTTCGCCGGAACCCTCGCCACGAACCTCGCTGATCGTGAAACCCGTGGCCCCGAGTGAGCGGATGGTTGTGACCAAACTTGTCGAAAGCACGGGTTCGCAAACGATCGTCACAAGTTTAAAATTTAGATTTGCCATTTTCATCTCCTAGCTCTGAAGCCAAAGTGCAATTTGATAGTAAAGCGGAATTCCAACGATCAAGTTAAACGGGAAGGTGACGGCGAGACTTGCCGTTAAATAATACGCAGGATTTGCTTCCGGAAGTGTCATCCGGACTGCGGGTGGTGCCGCGATATAGGAAGCACTCGCAGCCATTGTACCCAGCACCGTCGCTCCGCCTAGAGACAACCCCGCCCAGTGCCCAAGCAGAACACCAAGGGTGCCGTGAAGAATCGGAAGCAGAATGCCCAAGCCCATCAGTCTGAAGCCAACCTTACGCAAATCTTGAAACCTTGTCGCGGCAACAATTCCCATTTCAAGGATAAACAAAACCAATGCGCCTTTGAAACCAGTTTCAAAGAAAGGCTTAATCGGTTCATAACCTTTGACGCCCATCAGAACACCTACGACCAAGCCGCCCACAAGCAAAATCATTGAACGTGCCGTCAGGATTTCGTGCATGATAGCAGCTTTACTTTTGGTTGGGGTTTCCGGATGACCTGTTTGATGCTTTGCTCGTTTCAAAGCGCCAATCGCTAGAGCGATATGAATACCAGGGCTTTCAAGAAGAGTTAAAAGCGTCGGCATGAAGCCCTCTGCCACCGCACCCATATTTGCGGTGAACTGTTGTGCGGCAATGAACGTCACGGCCGAAACGGATCCATAGTGTGCGGCCATACCTGCCGCGTCCACCGAGCTAAACCGTCCGAGTCTCCGAAGCAGAAAGTAGGCGGAGACAGGCGTCAGACAGCCCAAAAAAATAGTAGCGACCGCTGGCCATGCGATGGCGTGAACGGAGCTTTCAGAAAGTTCGACTCCACCTTTTAAACCCAGAGCTAATAGAAGGTATATCGAAAGTGAAGCGTAAAGATCCTTCGGTAAAGAAAGCTCGCTGCGGATGAGCTTCGCAAAAATTCCTAACGCGAACGCAAGGACGATCGGTGAAAGTAGGTTTGCTCGTAATATATCAAATGTTCCCAAAGGGGTTTCTCCGATCAGTGAGGGGTTACAAAATTCACATTCTGACGGGCCACTTCAGGCTCGATCTTCTTTTGCATGTTCTTGCCTCTTGAGATTCAGTATCGAAAATAATTGTACTTTTGTGAAATATATAAAACTTGCCAAAGTCATCTCTATTTTAGATATTAAGATTTATGGAATGGCTGAACTATCATCACCTTTATTATTTTTGGACCGTCTGCAAAGAAGGGGGTTTCTCAAAGGCCGCCCTGAAATTGCGAATTGCTCAGTCCGCAGTGAGTCTTCAAGTTTCAAAACTCGAAGACCATCTTGGCGAAAAACTCATGGAGCGCGGACCTCGAGGATTCAAACTGACCGAAGCTGGACAAGTCACGTTGGCGCAGGCGGAAGAAATCTTTCGGCAAGGCAACGATCTGCTGCAATATTTTAGATCCGGAAAAATGAAGTCGAGTTTTCGTGTCGGTGCTCTGGGTGGACTTTCAAAAAATCTTCAGTTGAAAATCCTAGCGAGTGTTCTTGTTGATTCTAAAACAGAGTTATCGCTCGAAGTCGGTGATGCGCCAGTTTTGATAGATCGTTTAGTGAATTACAAACTTGATGCGGTCCTTTCCGACTCTCCTATTCCATCGTCCGAGGCCGAGCCATTAGCGCAAACTGAGATTGCTTCAGAGTTGGTTTGCTTGGTCAGTCGACGAAAGCCTAAGAAATTAGATTCTGAGAACTTATCAGCCTTGCTAGCAAAGGGTCTTTACATGCCTGCGCAAAGTAGCCCCATCACGTCGGCCCTCTTAGATTTTGTTTCTGCACAGTTGAAAGCTCCGTACATCAGAGGTTTTATTGACGACATTGCATTTTTGCGTTTGCTGGCTCTTGAAACGGATTCCGTAATTGCGATTCCGAAGATCGGCATTCGACGCGAACTTGAGGCGGGGGAACTGCATATTGTTCACGAGTTTAAAAAAATTAAGCAGAGCTACTTTTTGGTCTACCGCCAAAAGGGAAAGCGGCACCCGATGCTCAATCAGCTTTTGAAAGTGTAACTGAAACAGCAAACTTTATTGTTTCATCCTCAGAATGTGAGCTTTCGGCAAGATGACGCAATAGCGTTGCGAGTGACCGAAATCCTGTTGATCGGCGTTGGCTCCGCCTTCCATGGGGGATCTATGACAATCGAGTTTTTGTGAAAGCGCCAACCGCGATTTCCGCCTGTAGGGGCCCCCAGGAAATTCATTCGACTCAACAGATGGCCTATATAGTGCTTACGCTCTGGTAGATAGCCAAGCCGCGAGTCCAAACCGGGATCTCGGACAAAAAAATCGAGGCGCGATATTCCACTCTAAACTGGTTAGTTTGGCGCCTTCGGTACATCTCAACTGACATGCCAAAAGCAAAGTATTGATTTCGACAGGAATTAATGAGACCGCTACTCTCTCATCGAGGTTTCAATGTCAAATGGGTCCGACGAAACTCTTACGCCGGATTCCATATCTGAAAGCTTAGGCCTGTCGGAGGCAGCGGCTCTTCTTTTCAAGTTCAAAACGGATATCCTTCAAGCCTGGGAATCGCAATGTCGTGAAAAAGTCCTTGCCGCGAAACTTCAAAATCATCCTGCCTTTCTCAATGAAATTCCTAAATTCATAGATCAGTTGATTTTAACAATTCGCCCTGACTTCAAAACCGACTTTGAAGCCAATTCCAAAGTCGCTTGTGATCATGGCGAAGAGCGATCAGATTTAAAAGCTTACACTCTCGATCAACTTATTTATGAATACCAAATCCTTAGAACGACGCTCATAGAATTTCTAGAGGTGGAAGCTCCGCTGAGTGCTGCGGCCAGCAAAGTCATACACGAATTCATAGACCGAGGAATTCGAAAGGCCGCTGCTCGGTATGCCGAGATTGAACTTAAAACTGAGAAAAATCAGCGGCGAGAAATCGAGCATGATCGCAAAGAACTTTTTGCGTTCTTCATGCAAGCTCCGCTTGCCATCTGCGTTCTTGATGGCCCCGAACATATCTTCACTTTGTCCAACCAACACTACGACAATCTCGCGGGGCGGAAGGTCGTTGGAAAAAAAGTACGTGACGCTTTTACCGAAGCAGAAATTGGTCCTTTTTTTGAAATTCTCGATCGTGTCTACCTGACTGGCGAACCCTATATCGGGAAGGAGACTTCGGTCCCACTTCTTGATTTAAAGGGTGAAGTTCGCGAGCGCTTTATCGAATTTGGTTATAATCCGATACGAAATTCTGAAAATAAAGTCACTGCCATTTTGGCAATTCACGTTGATGTCACTGAGCAGGTTCTAGCTCGGAAGAATCTGGAAAATAGCGAAGCTCGCCTTTTGCGAAGCCAAGAACTGCTCGAACAATTAAAGCAAGTCGCAGAAAACGAACGCGCAAAACTTGCAGCTGTGTTCGCACAAGCTCCAGGCGCGATAGCCGTGTTTGAAGGACCTGATCATATATTTACGATGGCGAATCGGGCTTACCTATCCCAGTTTTTTGGAGGACGACAGGATCTTATCGGTAAATCGGTCCGCGCGGCCGTTCCTGAAGCCGTCGAACAGGGCTTTGGAAAATTGCTGGATGATGTTTATCAAACTGGAAAACCCTACATCGGCACTGAAATGCCAATTGATCTACTTCAACCTGATGGAAAACTTAGGAAGTTTCACCTTGATTTGGTCTATCAGCCCTTACGTAATGCTTCAGGAAAAATAACAGGAATTGTAGCAGTCATAACTGATGTTACTGCTCAGATCTGCGCACGAATAAAACTGGAAGAAAGTGAAGCTAGGCTTTTAAAAAACCAAGAACTGCTTTCCACCACCGTGCGAGTGGCAAAGGTCGGATTTTTTGATTGGGATATCCAAAAAAATTCCATGACCTTCAGTGATCAGATGCGAAATGATTGGGGAATAAGTTTTGAGAGTTCGCTTCAAGAAGTCATGGCCAGAATTCACATAGACGATCGCGAAACAATTCATCAGCTGGTTGAAAAATCCATCAGCGATCGAACTCCATTTTTTGCTGAGTACCGCGTGGTTCGACCGGATGGTAAAATTATCTGGATTGAGGCTCAGGGAATTGTGGTTTACGGTAGCGACGGGATGCCGCTTTGTTTTTACGGGACTTCGATCGACATTACGGTGCGAAAAGTTATTCAGTTCCAACTTCAATTCGAAAGTCATAAACTTGAAACTATCTTCGAAGAATCTCCCGCAGCTATGGCCTTATGGCGGGGGCCAGAATTAATATTTGAAAAGGTAAATCCTCAATACCAATCAATTTTAGAAGGCCGCGAACTGCTAGGTAAGTCGTTCCTTGATGCCTTACCCGAACTGGCAGGCCAGCCCTTTAATGGTATGTTAAAGAAAGTTTTTGAGACTGGCGAATCTATTGTTGGACATGAAATGTTGGCTAAGATCATTCAAAAAAAGAATGGTCCACTTGAAGATAGATACTTCGATTTTACCTACGTCCGAGTTGACGATCCAAATGGCAAAGCTTATGGCGTTTACAATCATGCCGTAGACGTCACGGACCGTGTCGTCGGACGCAGGCAACTTCAGGCTGCAAAGAGCGATGCTGAAAAAGCGAACCAAACCAAGTCATCGTTTCTTGCCAACATGTCGCATGAAATACGGACGCCACTAGGTGCTATTCTGGGTTTCACGGATCTGCTAAAAGATAGAGAATTGTCATATGAAGAGCGGAACCAATTTCTCGATACGATCTCGCGAAATGGCAAAGCTTTGACAAAAATCATTGATGACATTCTTGATTTGGCGAAAGTTGAATCTGGCAAACTCGAGGTAGAAAATTTAGACTTTTCACTTTTTGATCTGATTGATGAGGTCATGGATGTCTTTCGCGAACGCACTCGTTCTAAAAATATATTTCTTCGTGCCCATCTCAATAAAGAAATACCCGACAGAGTGTTTTCAGATCCAACTCGTATTAGGCAGATCTTAATCAATGTGGTCGGCAATGCCGTAAAGTTCACGGCAAGTGGTGGAGTGACGATTGAAGTTCGAACCGATGACAACATTGGCGAAAAAACTCTGTTTAGAATTTTGGTGAAAGATACCGGTGTCGGTTTAGCCAGCGAACAGAAAGAACGTCTTTTTCAACCCTTCATGCAGGCCGACAACAGCACAACTAGAAAATATGGCGGGACGGGTTTGGGACTTGCCTTATCTAAACGCCTTGCCAACGCACTTGGCGGAGATATTTTCGTCGAAGCTGCTGATGCGACCCAAACTGGTTGTACTTTTGGATTCACATTTGTCGCCGCCCTTCCGAAATTAGTTGCGGCTGAAGTTAAAATTAAAAACGATACAGTAAAAAATGTGGGAAAAAATATTAAACGCCTTTCAGGTATTCATGTGCTGTTGGCGGATGATTCCTCTGACAATCAAGTTCTTGTGGGGTTGGTGCTCAGAAAGCAGGGCGCAACCGTTGAAACTGCAAAAAATGGAGTCGAGGCATTTAAGATGGGAATGCACGGCAAATTTGACATTGTTTTAATGGACATCCAAATGCCAGAAATGGATGGCTATGAAGCGACCCGCGCACTTCGCGAAGCCGGGTTTAAGAAACCAATTGTCGCACT
>JAYUEB010000488.1:0-4239 GCA_043739525.1 Bdellovibrionales bacterium | reverse complement strand
TCTGTCCATACGCTTTGCCTTTCAATTATGAATTCGAAATGTCCGTCGATAAATTTTGAACCTTCGATTTTGGCTGGCACCCAAATGCGTCTGACTTCTGGCGAGGAAAGAGTCGGCACCTTCGAAGTACCTGATTTTGAAATTGGACTCTCCGCTGAATTTGAGTCCTGAAATCTTTTACCCATGAAGTAAGCGACACCCGCGCCGATCGCGGCCCCCGTTAGTGCTCCGGTAATAGTGCCACCTGCGGTATTGTGATTGTGAGTTCCGATCGCATTTCCAATAGCGCCGCCCGAAGTTGCGCCGACGCTCGCTCCGAGTAAGATACTTTCTTTCATTGTAGCGCAGCCAGAAATTAATGGCGTAAGAAATGATGAGACGAGAATAAGAGATATGAAAACTTTAGCTTTCAAATTTGCTCCAAAGAAATAAAGACGTGGGGATTGAACAAAGGCGATGATTTTGAAGAGCCAATTTTGAAAAGTAGTGCCGTAATAAATATATGGTGAATATGTGTATTCAGTCAGAGAAATCACCCGTTTCGAAAAATCGGTAATTCTCTGATTTGTATCCGCATTTTCTAGTGTCCAAGAGGGACATAGCCAGGGACGTCCCTGGGCATGTTCCTTTCTTAATTTGCAGCAGGCTCGCAATGCTTTTGTCCTTTTCAGGACCGATGCTTATTGGTGATTGCCACATCGATTTTTTGAAATTGGTGAAGCATACGAAGTCATGAGTGAAAGGTTTTGAACCTACAGCGACTTTAATATTGTGAGCAATTCTTTTTGCTGCTGTTAGGTCTTCGGTTATCCAAAGTGTTCTTGTTATGTCGGATTGATGTGCGTAAAACTCTCCGATGATCTCGTAGTCAACATTTCGCTTGAGGGTCAGTTCAACCTCCAAGGCGATTGTCGCCATACTGTCACCAATCGGAATTCGCCAATAACCATCAGCTCGACGAGTGGTCGGATGGGGTACCCAATCTGGATAGAAATCTGGACTGTAGGTTCGGAGCTCTTGCTCTGTGAATACCTCAACTCCCTTTGGCATCTCCAAAAGCCAATCGCCGAGATGAGCAGCGGTCACAAGTAAGTCGTGACCGAGATGCTCAGGACGGTAAGCTTCAGCGTCTAATGCAGGCAAGGTATTTCTAATTGCATCAAACCCCATTCGACCGAGTACCCAAACATATTTCGGCTGAAATTTATCTGCCTGAGACCTAATGAATCCGGCAGTCTTGAGGGCTAGCAATCTGTTGTAAGCTGTTTTAGCGGTACAATTAACGAAAAACTTTTTCGTCAACGCGGAAGTCGTTGCAAGCTTCCAGCGCCACAAGAACTTTAATAACTGAATGTCACGATTATCAGTCAGATATATCTTACTCATTAGCACCGAACTTTGAACTATCAATGGTGCCTGATTTTGGCTCTGGTGTACTTTGCTCAGTGTCGTCCGACTTCACTCGAAACTTCTCTAAAAGTTCGTCGGTGATGTCGGGTCCGAGATATGGAACTTGTACCTCGTGCATTTCAGCGCCTGATTTCCAAATCGCACGACCTGGAATCGCCGACAAGTCAGTGGCTCGACCATTTCCCAAAACCGTAATACTTGAAGCGTCGTTGAGCATTTGAAAACACAAAACACCTGGGAGGTTCGCTTTTACTTGAGGATCAAGAGCTCGGGAGTCAGGTCTTTGAGTCGCAGCCACCAAATGTATGCCAACACTTCGCCCTTGTCTTGCAATTTGGGAGAGAATCCGTCTTGCCTTTTGGATCTTTCGGCTATCGACTCCCGCACCTGATAAAAATAGTTCAGCAATCTCGTCAACCACAACTATATGCCGATTTAGCTTCGGGATTTTAGAGTTTTTGTAACGAGGCTCATTTACGATTCGTGCAAAAGCATCGACATCCTTGCACCCAAATTCTTTAAGCGTCGTCATGCGGGTATTCAAAGTCTGTTGCAAGTTCTCAAGGGCCGCGATCGCCTTATCAATTGAGGGAATAACTTTAATTCGTTCGATGTTCTCAAAGATCTGAAACTCAAGTCCTCCCTTTAAGTCTATTAAAGTAAATTCGTAGTCCTTATTGTTTAAGAAAAGAGTTACGATCAGCGCACGTAAAAAGGTTGATTTGCCTCCGCCTGTAAGACCCGCCACAAGCAAATGAGGGACGTTTCTCAAACTTGCAACCAATTGCCTTGCTCTGGTTCGACCAACAATAAAGTTTGCGGCTCCGACTTCGTGAATATTTTCAATTGTTGTGAATTCAGGCATTGGGATCTGCGAGTAAATAATTTCAATAACTCCGGTCTCGCGCTCCTCTCTAATCTCGTCAATGTAGACTTGTAGGCTGCCTGCTAAGGCCTCCTTTGCTTTTTCAAAGTCCTGCTTTGAGAGATTGGCCCTTGTCAGTCTTAATTTTCTAGTGAAGTTATCAATTGGCTGATCGCAAATGAATGATGGAAATTTGCCAAGAGCATTTTCTAGACCTGCCGTTTTGAAAACCTCGGTGAGTCGCTTTATCAATTTTTGCCGGAGCTGAGTTTGCCTAAAGCCCCAAAGCCAAAAACCCATCGTGGCAGAACAAAAACAATAGGGCCAGTAGAGATTCGGATGAACGGGATATAGCGACCCGATGTGTGCAATTTTAAAGAGGCGTCTATCTAAATGAGTAAGAATCGTTAGCTCGGCCAGGATTCCCCACATAAAACAAATATGAAGCGGAATTGCTTTTGCCATAACACCGTAACCGATTTCAATAATTGGACGAGTTAAAAATGAAAGAGTCAGATAGATTTTTTCACCCCAATCGACTTTTGAAAAGTCGTCAAGGTATCTGTTGGTTGACATTAATTTCCTTCTATAAAAGTAATAAAAATTATTTTCCCTGCGGGAACGGCAATTGATGGATGCCTGGTTCTTAAGTTGTTCATCATTTCACGAGACTGATCGAGAGATGCCGTGGCTGCACCATTAAGCATGGCATTTTTAAGAGATGATTTCTTGTAAGCGACGCCACCCTGAACCTCTGAGTCCTGTAGACCATCAGACAGCCCACCAGCAAAGTTGAGGCCGATAGATGCTCCGAGCTTAATTGCCTCATTGCCAACCTGAGAGCCTTTTACTCCAATGAGCTGATCGGCTTCGTCGAATGCCTCGGCTTGTATATTTTGAAATGAGCCATCTTGAAAAACGATTTGCTTGAATGTGATTTTTAATCTGTCTTCAAGCGATGAGCCAGTGCCCAGAAATAAAGTTCCAACGTCTATTTTTGTCTCACCGTTACTCACAAGTGCCTCAAGTGTCTTTGCTCTTACGAGACCATCAGTAGCACCAAAAACCAAGATTGCTTTGACGCTCGATCCTGGAGGTACTTTGACTTGAGTTGATCTTACCAAGAGCTGAGGACCTGAATATCTTCTCTCCGCCTTCGATTTGGATTTCAATTGAGCCCCGCCGCTTGCCATTTCTCCGACGCCTTTGATTTTTACATCCGAATTTATGCCGTCTACGCCGGGTAATTTAAGGCTTGAAGATTTTAATTTAGGTGCCTCATCTTCAGGTGAGCCCTGTATGAGCATAAAAGTTGTTATCAAGAGAAAGCCGATGGTAACGGACCAAATGATTTCTTTGGTCTGTAAGCTTCTTTTGTTGCCATCTTGTTTATAGAATACGTTCTTGGCCCACTGATTTTTGGTGCCGGGATCAGAACTAAAAGTAACTGTTGCTTCCTCCTTCATTTAATTTTTACCTGAATAGTTGATTCAAAATCGTCTCGAACGAGAATAATTTGATCTCCGCTATTTTCTGAAGCAACCAAATCAAAACTAAAACGGCGACCGTCGAGATAAACAAACATATTAGAGTGCGATTTTGGACCGAGGCATGAGATCGCAATGTCATTTTCAACATACTCAAGACCAAATACTCCTCGACTGCCTAAAATGACTTTGCTTGGTTTTGTCGGAAAACTCAGAATTGTTCCGCGAGGAGAGACTTTGATTTTGGCGACCTCCTTATTGTTGAGTTTAATGGTTCGCACCTCTTTGCTGAAAACATTGCTGTCGGTGAGTAAGATCAATGCAAAAATTAAGATGAGACATATATTTAGAGTCTGCGCGCTGATTTTAAATATCACTTTGATTCATCCTTTTTCTGAACGCTGATTTGACTGACGACCAGACCATAGGGATCAGATTCAGTTCTGGTAGTGCTTTCAAGCTGAACACTTAATACGA
>JAYUEB010000487.1:0-4246 GCA_043739525.1 Bdellovibrionales bacterium | reverse complement strand
AGCTGAAATCTCCCAGATCTATTCGCTTTTCAGCTATACCAACATCACCTGGAGTAAAGTGGAGCACGAGCGAACTCTCGAAAACTGAGCGAGCGAATTCAAAAGGAGAGTCCTCTGCTCCGGAGTGAATTCCTGCAGCATCTGCCCGCTCCTCTAGCTGAGTCGCACCTAAAATTGATTTCACATCCTGACTTAACGAAATAATCGTACCCGCAAAACTAACAGAAATGAGCGGAGTTATTTCAGCGTCGAACTGTGATCCAATCGCAGATTGGTTCCAACTAAATCCGCTTTGACGAGATCCCGCCGTAGAGTCCCCTGAAGATAATTCACTGTATTTTTTTTGTGAAATAAAAAGAAACCACTCGGCAGTCGAACAAAAAATCCTTTCTTCCTTCAAGCAAGGGATTTCTGAAGCTGAATCCAAATGAAAATCAAACTTCACATATACCAATGGTCCAAGCCCATCGATGTCCAGACCAAAAGTGTGAGATTGACCAAGCTCAATCCCAATTTCAGGCCAATCATCTTTTTGAAACCCGATTGAGATTTCAGTTCCTAGCGTTCGTAAATCGATATTATTATCATTGAGTGTATCAAACATGCTGACATAAGAGTCAAACACCTTGAACTTCCATAAAAGTTTCGAATCGTTCTCGATTTTTTTTATGCTTGAATCATCGGTGTCCTGAATTTTTGCAGAGCTATTTAACTCCCCGGCCCCGGACGCAAAAAAACTTTGAGAGCCAGATCCGAATGTAAAAGAAGATTCAAACTCTGCGCCGTTCGCCCTAGGCGAATCAAAAAAAAAGCTCAATGCAAAGATCAATGCGACTCGGTGAATCACTTTTATTTTTGGATAAATTAGCTCTTCACTAAAATGAAACCACACCTGAATATCCTTCCTTACAAAACAATAATTTGAAGCTTTGAGGTTTCACTTTTAGTAAACCCAAACCTCTTGTTAAATGCGGTAAAATAAAAAACGAAACGAGTTCTCAGCTTCAGAGATTATAAGATACTATTTGCAAATAGCCAATGAAGCTGATTTGATAAATATAAGACAAAAATCAACTACGCAGGAGAACTTCATGAACGCTCTTATTATAAAAAGTCTTATAAAAAAACTTATAAATGGACAGAATTTGAAACGGCTCAAAATGATGCTGCCTGCATTGGCTTGTATATTTTCCCTCCGGGCTCTTGCGCAGGAAACGTCTATATCTGGATCCGAATTTCAGCACCAGGCCAACGGCGGAAAAATAGAAGTAACGCCTACCTTAACTTTTGGTCAGACGACGGTTAATTTTAATGGTACTTACACTGCCGGGCAGACAAGCGTGAACGATAATTACTCTAACCTCAGTGTCATGGGTGAATACGGATTCAGTCGAATTCTTTCTGCAGGCTTAAAACTTGGTTACCAGACTGAAGCGGTACCTTCGTCAGGGGGAGTCGCCTCAAGTTCAGCAAAAGGTCTGACCGATACCGATGTTTTCTTAAACGGTCGCGTAATGGTCGGCCCAGGTCTGTTTCGTTTCGGCGGCGATTTAAGTTTTGCTTCTGGTGGGTCTGTCGCAAATAGCGATAATAGCGTGAACGAATATTCAGGCGGCATAACTTTTACGCCGCGGGTGGGATACGAACAATTAGTAGGCGCCGGAACTCTCGGCGCTCGCGTCTCTTATGACTTAATTCAAACCGATCGAAATATTTCAGTTGCGAGCAATTCTCCAAGTTATACTGGTGGCACGAATGCAAAATTGGCCGGCGGCAACGTCTTAACGGTCACAGCATTTTATGAGATGCCAATAGCTAACAACATCTTGGGTTTCGATTTAAATGTATTTCAAAGTAATTCTACTAAATATTCTGACACAATAACTCCCTCAGCGGATGATCACGACGGATATACTGGCTACATCGTCGCCGCATACGCGTCTTTTGAGGTCGCACCAAGTATTAAAATTTTACCCACTCTCGGCTATGGCGTGCCTCGGGTTAATTTAACGGCGTTCGATTCAACTGGGCAAACAATGTCAGCAGGTATTTATGCAAGCCTTGCTGCCCGTTTTGAATTTTAGATTCTATAATAGACGCTTACGCCACTCATCTTAGTCGGCGTTTACAGACCTCATAATTGACGTCAAAACAACTGCAACGAGCAACCCGGGCTTATGTCCCGGGAGTTTCATCGTCTTAATTTACTCAAAAATTTGACTTCATAAAGTACCTTTGACAATTGCCTCTGGCGCAAGCGTGACGACAGACTCGGCTGATGAAACGGCATACGCTTTAGAACGGTTAGTTGCCCGTTTACTGAACGTTGGTACTAAGCGCTAACGACGCTGCTGCTCGATGGATTACGAGGGTACAACAAAACGACATTGAAAACGAAATGCCGACAACTAAATTTGTCAGATTTTAGAAAATTTTATACACAATTTTTTGAATTCTTCATGAAAATAGAACCCCCTTCTACCACCACTCAAATGAAGTTCACTCGAAAGCTGGCTTGTTGTTTGCAAAATTCAGCACCGACAGCTTTTTTTGTTTTAAGAGGTTTCAAATCGTAAACGAAAAACATACGATCGGATTCATTAAATAAGGCTTACGACAATAAAGGAAAGCCTGCTTCTGAACCCGAACCCTTGCCCGAGCTGTGGTAAATTTTTAAGGAGGAATTATGAAAAATATATTTCTATCAATAAACTTAAGCCTTGCTTCGCTCATCGGTGCAGTTGCGATAGCAAGCCCTGCTCAAGTCTTTATTATGCGTCACGGAGAAAAACCTACCGCCGGCGATAACCTAGATGCCCAAGGCTACCAACGAGCGACAGGGCTCCCAGCATTTTTTGCGAGCACCACTCAGCTGAAGCAATTCGGACCTCCAGTTGCTATCTACGCGATGGCTCCTAGTAATACTGATTCATCCAATCGTCCGGTTGAAACCGTTGCTCCTTTAGCGAAAGCTCTCGGAATTCAAATCAACTCATCTTTTACGAAATTGCAGATTGTGCCGTTAGTGACTCAAATCATGAATAGTCCGGCCTATAATAATAAAAGCGTCTTAATATGCTGGGAACATACGATGATTCCGCAAATTGCAAAAGATTTCGGAGCAACTATGGCTCCGCAAGCTTGGGACGGAAATGTTTTCAATCAAATATGGGTCTTAAGTCTTGCCGGAAATCGCGTTATTAACTTCAATAGCTTACTCGAAACCATTTTGCCGAGTGATCGCAGTTTTTAACTTGAGTGAGACGTGGCATCTGTTTTTCTTTTCAAAAAATTTACTTTTGAAAAGAAATCAGTGGGCAAATAAAAGAGCCGCAAAACCCGAGGCTATGACGAGAGCCGCGCTTATTGCCGGAGCTTTTTTTGTCACCCAAGAAAGTCGACCTGTTTCAGAAATTTTGCTCAATCCCGTGACGACCGCCATTCCAACTCCGACAAGAGCCAGTGCAAGACCGAGGCTAAATCCCAAAACTGTAAACACGCCCATTGCGGCTTTACCAGAAGACAGTGCCAGCAACATGACGGTAATAGAGGCCGGACATGGGATCATGCCGCCTGCAGCTCCGAACAAAACAATCTGCATTGTCGAAGGTTTTTCGCCAGTTTTCAAATACTTCGGTAGAGAGCTTGCGTGAGCTCTGGCATGAGCTTCATCATCGAGATGCTCATGGCTGATTTCGTCATGATGATGACCTTCAGGTTCTTTGATTTGAAAATCGAAACAGTCCTCACCTTGGAGCATAAGAGACGCGACAAATTCGTGCGGTTCTTTCGGTAAATCACTACTTAAATAAATATTCTGATCGTCTGGGCTTTGTTCTAAGAAAAGCCTTTCAATGCCGGAAGCTCGTTTGATCTCGACTGTCAGCTCAATACTTCGAAGAGGACTCAGGCTCGTAAAGCGCATTCTCTCGCCAATTGGCGTATTAACAATCTCAATAGTACCGCAAAGAATTTTAGATCGGACCTGAATAGGATTGGGCGCATGATGATGTTCCTGAACTGCGCGCTTAATAAAGAGCCTGCGGTAAAGCATCCAGCTTCCGATGCCGATTGCGATGAAACCGCTTCCGCGCTCAAGCCACTGAGTCGCACGTCCAGTAAAGGCTTCGCTGCCTACCCACAAACCTGCAAAAAATCTGGCTTCACTAAAAAGATCGCCAAAACTGCGGCCGTTACACTTTTGCAAAGGTTTGGTGGCTCCGCCAATCTCAATCTGCATTTTCAC
>JAYUEB010000486.1:0-4267 GCA_043739525.1 Bdellovibrionales bacterium | reverse complement strand
AAGGTAAGTTGCAATCCGACTTATTTTCAATTGCCTCACGACTCGCAAGACTTGGTGTTGAGCCCGACGCAAAGGTATTGGTTGTTGGCCAAGGTATTAAAGGCAGCGGGGAAGAGGGCCGTGTTGCTTGGATGCTTTCATACTTAGGTGTTAAGCAAGTGAGCTTTGTTGATATCTCAAGCCTTAAGGCCCGTATGATCAATGTCACTCAGGAACAAAATAAGAGTGCAGCCATCTGGAAGCCCAAGACAGTCGATTCGATGCTTTGTACCTCTAAAGAATTTATTTTCGTCATTAACAATCAGGCCCTGTCGAATCCAGTGGCTTATTCGAATAATCCGCCGGTTCTCTATAAGATTATTGATGTACGAAGTGAGGCTGAATATTTAGGTCGTCAAACTCTTGAAGAAGAGGCCGTTTCAACACCCGATGTTGGAGCTATCAATATTGAGTGGAAGCAGTTTTTCAATAAGCAGGGCCTACCGCGCAAAGATATTAAGAAACAATTGATGGATATCGGTGTACGTCCTGAAAATCGCATTCTTGTAATTGATTCAAAAGGGGTACGTTCCGGTGCCGCAACCATGGCGCTACTTGGTCTTGGATTCACAAATGCTGCGAACTGCGCCTCCGGTTGGCGCGAAGTTATTGATCGTCGCGAATAAATTAATTCTGAGTACAATTAATTCAGTTGTCGGGCAGCGGTCCCCAGTTGACAGTTTGCCTGTCTCCGTTTCAGTTATCAGGTTGCCGCTTGCCTGTCCCTAACTCCAGATTCACAGGTTATGGGAACTTATTTTTCCAAAGCTTTCAGGCAACAGTGGCTGGCAAACTGATAACTGATAACTGATAACTGAGACCGAGACAGGCAAACTGTCAACTGGGGACCGCTGCCTGCAGACTGCATTTACTTTGTTTATGTCATTCGAGTTTCGGTATTCTTAAATTGTCTACTCGAAAAAAAACTAGCCCCAAGTGCTGCGCAAAATATCAAAAATGCACCAAGTAGCTGCGTGGGTGATAAACGCTCATTTAAAAGAAAATAAGCAAAAATAGCAGCAAGCGGGGATTCAATTTGGTAAATGATCGAAGCCGTTGTCGCTGAAATCCTTTTTTGGCCTCGTACTTGAAGAGCAAAGCCAATGAGAGTTGAGCCGATACTCATAATAATAAGTCCCCAAAATGCACGAGGAGTTATCTGAGTTGGAAATTTCTCAAAGCTCAGAGCATAGGCCATCGGAAGTAACATTGATAAAAAAGATTGCCAGGTATTAAACACAAATCCTGAATCAATTTTTTTGGCGATGAGACCAAACCAAAAAATTTGGGCACCAGCAAAAACAGATCCAATGAGAACTAAAAGATCGCCGGAGTTCAAACTGAAACTTTGTAAATTGCAAATGAGTGCAGACCCGATAAGTCCCACTGATATAAAGAGCCAAAAAATTCTTGGTATGTCGCGCTTTGAAACAAATTTTTCAAAAAGCGGAACATACAGCACATAAAGACACGTAATAAAGCCGCTGTTGGTAGCGGTTGTATATTTCTGTCCCCAAGCGGTGAAAATCATAAGAATCGAAAGTAAGACACTGGGGATAATGGCAATTTTGATGATTTTAAAATCTATTTTTTTTCTGGGAATGAGATGAAACAAAATAAAAGAGACCAAAAAACTAATTAAAAAACGAAGTCCAACAACATATGCAGGAGAAAAAGATTCCAGACACCAAGTTGTAGCAACAAAGCTAAATGCCCACAATAGGCTTCCGAAACAGAGTTCAAGTATTGCTAGAAAATTCATTTTGGACTTACTTCTCTTCTTTGATCTCTTCTATATGAGTCGACTGAGAAGTGCCAGGTAAAATGTAATCTGGATTTGAAATAAAGGTGAAGAAAGCCTGGCCATTAAACTTCCAGCTTAAGTTGCGTCGCCAAAGTTCAGCGGTTGTCAGTGCTCCGGCGGCCATTTGGCTGACTATAATTTTCTTAAAGTCCTTGGCATTTTTGAGGCTGTGTTTGCGTTTATGCTTTCTATCGATTTCCAAAATAGCTTTCAAATTCGAGCGTGAGATTTGAGTAAGGCCAACAACGAGAGCAAGAGTCGATAAGTCTTGATTCTTTTTTGAAAAATCTGGCCAAAGTTTTTTGGCTTCCTGTAAGACATCATGGCTCAACTGTGGGATGAGCAAATTGACCATTTTGTCTTCAAAATAGGAGTGAATGCCCTTCTGAGAACTGAGCTGTCCATCAAAGTTCTCCGTGCAGTGAAGGGGCTGAGACAGGTCGCCGACATAATGACCTAAAACTCCAGCTAAAACCAACCACTGGGCTTGAAGTTCGTGACGTTCTTTAACGCTCATTTTGCTATCTTCTAAAAACTGAGATTGCTTGTGGAGCAAATCGTAAATCTCACGAATGCGCCACCAACTTCGGCCGGCTTTTTCAGAAATTTTAGGGTATTTGGTATCAAATTCCTCACGATCCAGAAAAAAAGCTTCGTCTAACTTCTGTGGAGACTTTGACTTTTTGATTTTCAATTCTCGCTCAAAAGTTTCCATATCCATAAAGTGCTGGGGTGCTTCAGTGTTGTAGATTTTGGGTTGCTTCCAAACTAAATCTGGAACATTTGAGAAGTAAGCTAAATCAAAGGAGTGCTCTCGTAAAAAATCCCGATCCGTTGTCTCAGCTAGAAGAAGGGCTGCGGTTTGATTGATGATTGCATGGCCTTGTTTTCCCCAGGCAAAAACTGATGATCCAAAAAGTATAATAAGACTAAAAAAAATACTCTTCATTTGCGGTACTTTTTGAGAAAGACATCAACACTCTTTAGAACAACCGATTCTTCAGCGCTTAAGTTTTCGCTGGCTAGAAAAACACAGTCGACTAAATCTTCATAGCGACTTTCGAGTTGGTATTGGTCTCTCAAAATCATTTTCGTAAAACGTGCTGCGCGATCAATTAATTTTTTGTTACTGGGCTTCACATATAACATAATATTTCCAAGAACTCGGGAATTCTGACATTGAGCAAGAGTTGAAACTAAATTAAAAACGAATTTTAATAAAAGGTTTCGCTCTAAAATTCTGGTTGGGATCTCAAGTGAACAAAGAGTTTCACCATTTAGTGTGAACTGAAGTGTCGATCCTTTAAAATCAAGATGGAGTTTTACGTGAGGGCTTTTGCCAACTAGAGTTTCTCGAAAGTGATTCTTGGAATTGCTAAAATCAAAGCCGAGCATGACTTTAAAATCAAACTTATTTTGAAGCTCGTGCCAATTGAGAGCGCGGGCTTCACGAAGTAAGATTTGCTTCCAAGCGTCTTTAGAATCCGTTGCAGACTCAATACACAAATTGGCTGTTGCTGGGACCTTCGAGTTTTCTACCGAATTTTCGACTGGCAAAAGATTAAAGGTCGGAGAGCGTTCGGTGAGATCAGTCAAAATTGGCATCGGATCTTGAACGAGATGATAAGTCAAAAACTGGTTTTTGAGATAACTTTGGCTTTCAAGTTCGATCAGCCTTCGAAGCGAAGAGAAATCAGTGGTTTTTAAAAAATCGATATAGTTTTGAATTTGTTTTAAAACATGACGAGGTTTTTGACTGAGGAGTTCGGCTTGAGCCGCAAATAAGGCAATTCCGCAAGCCATGTACAAAATTGAAGAAGCCTGAAGTCTGGTTGAGCCGCAAATTGCTTGGGGCCCGGTAGCAAGACTTACAGAAGTAATGCGTGAGTTTCTGAAAATACTTTGCGAACGTTCAATTTTACGAAGAGATTCTTTTGGATTACAAAATAAAAAATGGGTCTGCCACTTCGAAAGTTTTGCAGCAATTAAAGTGGCCCCAATAACAAAGGGCGTTTCTCCTCCTTCAGTGCAGCTGATAAGAAGGTCGTTTTCACTAAAGCCGAGCTCCATGAGTTGGCGTTCACCGTATTCGGGATGATCTTCAAAGTTTTCAATGGATTTCACAAGTGCATAGTCACCACCTGCAATGAAACCAAAGACACTTTCACTTAATGGCGAATCCTGTAATGACTCACGCCAGTTTGTCTCAAGGCTGATTGACAGGCGGCCGGTAGCGCCACATCCACAAAAGAAAATGCGACCTTTATGACGTAGGCACTTCTCGATTTCGAGTTTTAAATCTTCTATTTGGGGCGCGTGCTTGAGTAGAACTTCAAGAGCTGTCACTTCAACATCTTTAAAAACTTGAATTGCTTTGAGGATATCCTTTTTAGCAAGTTGTGAAAGTTGGACAGTCTTAGGATG
>JAYUEB010000485.1:0-4269 GCA_043739525.1 Bdellovibrionales bacterium | reverse complement strand
TGCATTAGATCTCCTATACTTTTAAATTATGCATTGCAATATAAACTTAAAATCCCTATTTCGACACCTTAAAAAATCGATTCTGTTAACCAAGCTAGTTACCAAAGGGTGGGCTCAGCTATTGCATTCTCTATGGAGGTCGAAATAGAAATAAATTGAGGAGTTTTTGATGAAAAACCGAAGGCACTTTCTAGCAATTCTTGTCACTTGTGGCTATTCACTGGTCGGCTTAGGCATTGAAAGTAACCCTCAACCCCCTCCCAATTTTTCAGGGGAAAATCGAACATTGTATGCTCCACAAATTCTGACCGACAAGAGTTTTCAGGTGACCCTTAAAGACATCGACAACTTGATAGCGCTCAAAGACAAAGATCTTTGCGGTGTCAACTTAGATGACCTTAAACAACGTGTTCAGAAAATAAAGTTTGGCCTCGTTGATGGGGAACCGATCGTAGGCTCGGGCTATCGAAACGGAGCGCTTAACCTTCCGGAAGAAAAAGTTGTTTTATATAATCTGCAAAAAATGGAAGGATATTCGATTCGGCAAAAAACAATTTTGCGGTGGCACGAAACCTTTGGAGCCGCGGGTTTCGATGACGATAACTATTTTCTCTCCGTGGTCGTGGCTATCAAGCTGACATCGCGAACGACACTTCATCCTGAGCTCACAAAGAGATTCGTTCAACAATTCAATCGTACACGAATTCAAAAAGACAAGACATTCGGCCTACTCGCCGCTGGCGGCGCGACAGGAGTTGGTGGAGGAGGCGACGGCGTAACGGCCGAGATAAAATGGATGTTAATTAGTTACATGAATCAGTTTTCAACTAAACTCGGTACTCCGGAGCAAACGACGGAACTCTTAGACTTAGCGATCGACACACCGCTGGAGTCTCTTGAGTTTAAAGATAAATATTCAGGCCTGATTACTTATCATCAATTGAGCATTGGGATTAATATGTTTAATACTCAGATGACAATTCTTATTAAAGAATCCGATTGGATATCACCAGACGAAAACGGATCGGTCGTCCGTCAGGAAAACATTGAGCTCATCAATGAAATCATCGATGTCCTTAGGGCATTAAGTGAGAAATCGCGAAAATGAAACGCTTTACGAGTTCATTCGTGTTGAGTAGGGCGTTAAAAAGGATTCAAACGCAGAGCTCGGCCAATTCGGTACGTGGCCTTGCGAGACGTTTAGGAATTTCTCACGTTTTTTTGTCAAAAGTACTTTCGGGGAGCTCTGCAGTCCCACAAACGCGCTTGAAAGATTTCGTCAAAGTCTTTCAACTCGATCCTCTTGCCGAAAAGCAATTGAAAGATGCAATGACGAGCGATTTAGCTTCCGTTCTCAAAATCGAAAAACTTTTAAGGACACCTAAGGCAAGAAAAAACAAAAAAGCTGGCGAAATTTACGAGGAGAGATCAGTTAAACACCAGGTCGTTTTAGAACAATGGTACGAGCTACCCATTCTCGACTACCTCACGTGCGAGTCATTACCTACCGATATCGAGTCCATTGCGAAAAGTTTAAATTTGAAAACCTCGCCGGTCGCAATCAGCCTTAATAAACTCCTAGCCTCTGAACTCATTTTTAAAGATGATTCCGGGCGATGGAAAAAAGTCACCAACTTCATTCGTTTTCCGGCGGTCGCTCCATCGACATTGCTAAAACATTATTACACTCAGGTACTAAAACGTACAATTGCTGAACTTGATCAGACCTCAGAAACTGCATATGAGCGTCGTCTTTTGATTAATTTTTCGATTGCAACAAACTCTAAAAAAATTCCGGAAATAAAAGAGCGACTCAGCGAATTTATTTATAATTTAAGCGTCGAGATGGCGGAAGGTGCTACAGATGAAGTTTACCACTTAACACTTGGACTTATCCCTTTAACGAAAAAACAAGACTTAGTTTGAGAATATCGGGGGTTAAAATCTTCAACGAGTCGGACCAAAATTACACCGAAAAAATGGCCGGGACACGACCTCGCCCGTCCTTTCCACAAGTGACATTCTCTCCGACTATAAATCATTCTTTTTGAAGCGCTCTGAATAAAGAGCGCAAGTTGTTGACCAAAATTTCAAAAGTCTAAATTGATTCTAATTTTCTCAGCAATTCGGGTCGGCATTTTTGTCGATGACAAGTGTTATGGGGTGCGCCCTTCTGGTCGGACACTTAGCATGTAGTAATAGAACAGTTCAAAAATTATACGGCTACGCTGTCTGACTCAAGGGGCGCATTCCAAAATTTGAAGCTACTTAGAAACCATAAAGGGAGCGGTGTTAGAAAACTCAAAGACATATGATGCACTCACTTCTCTCCCTTTGTTTGCCGGAGCAAACTTCAAAGATTTGAAAAGATCAAAAATGCATGAATTGATTGGGCTATCTTGAGTATCATTCCAAGTTGATTGAGCTTCATTTATATTAATTTTCGTAACTTCGCCAGCGTCATTAACGGTCCAATCGACCGCCATCGTCCCCTTTGTTCCTGGCCGCTGACCCATACGTCCAGTATAGCAAGCCTTTACTTCTTTCAAATGCGATCTTACTTCTGTTCGCATCGCTTCCGAATTCGTCGCAGCAAAAGAAATTAAAGGTATCATCAACATCAAAAAAATTAATATTTTCATATAGCCTCCTAGATAACTTTCAAATTAACGATATACGACTTGCAAAATTCGGTCATCAAATTAATAACTACGCCCCACATCGAGCTCGATTTAGATGAGAATTTTAATTTTCAGTAATCGGTCGATTCGTCCAGTATCGCGGAGTCAATCTGATAGCGACCATCTTTTATGATCGCCAGTCTCACTTCAAAATATCCAGGTTTTTATAACGATGCATCTGACCCAAGAATCGGTATATTTTTTGTCTTCTATCTTTCTGCGATTTCGAGCTCGCATTTCGGTCGTAACAGGGCGCAATCTTTTGCGCCGTTCGTTAATTTACTACAGAACAAGATATGCTGACTTCGCTCAATAGCTTTCCTTTGAGCAATCCCTTATCAAATCCTTGATAGATGCCCATATTTGGCTCTCCCAAATCCTTTAAAATTTGATAGGGCCCAGGATTAATAAGGCTGATTGAAGCTCCGTAGGATTGGCTCACTGCAAGGATTTTGTTTCCAGCAACGAGTTTGGCAACTAAGCTGCTCACTTTAATCGGCCCATTTGGCTTCTCCTGCACGGCTACAACTTTGAGGAGAACTTCGATTCCTGGCGCTGAGACAAAAGTCATTGAGGCATCGCCAGTCAACCAACAATTTAAGTTCCCATCGCATTTATTGAAGCCTGAAGTGTCTGCCGAAACTTTCAATTCAGACAGTCCATGGTTTTCCAGATTATATCCTGGGTCTATTGGCATACCCACAGTAGATAAGCCACTGCATTCAATTTTAGCTGTGGGCACATCTGCGTGTGCTGAATATGAAATGCACATAAAACAAAAAATGGCTAAAGCGGCCTTCATAAGAATCCTTTGTTAAAGCTTTTTCTAAAATTGAAGTTATTTATATCATAGGCAACCAAGCTCTGTTTAAAAACTTATGCTCTTAGAATTCATTTCAAATTGCGGTCAAAAATTGGCAATCTCCAAATCAGAATCAAATGACAGCGCCTCCCACCGCGCTATCACGATTCGAGACTTACCGACTCAGCTAATTCTCAGATTTGGGATAAAAAGTGCTGGGCTGACGATCCTCGTGCGATCTAATGGTCGCCCTCGCACGCTTCATAGTCTCAGGTTTTTATTCCGATGATTCCGAACCGCAATTTTTGAATAATTTCTGTCTCGCCCGAACACGAGTTACCGAGCTCGAAAAGTCGTATTGAATAGTGATATTAATATCGAAGCGCGACATTTTTTCGGATCAACTTTTTTGTTTTCTAAAGCAATATAAAAGGTTGCCAGATTACAAAAATCAAAAAGTTCTCTTCGCATTTTCAAAAAATAAATTTTTATCGGTCAACTTCAACGATTTTTAATCCAGCAAAAAATCAGTATCACGTTGTCCTTCGAGACAACTTGCTAAAATCTTCGGTCGCATCCTAAAAAGCTCGCTATGGCGATCTCAGCGCTTCACAATCAGTAACTTTCAAGGCACAGAATCGCCCAGAACCAACTTACTGTGATGTGCTTATTTCCGCAAGAGGCGAGGGAACCCTCCGCCACTTAGTAACGAAAACCTCGGATTCGAAAAACTTATTTTTGATCGGAGGTTTTCTCTAATCTGGTTTTTTGCCTGCGACTTCTGCA
>JAYUEB010000484.1:0-4289 GCA_043739525.1 Bdellovibrionales bacterium | reverse complement strand
TGAGTCTCTTTCATGCGGCCGACATATTCTTCTAAAGTTGTCATTTTATCAGAAGCAGTCGTTCGGAATAACAGTAAGTCTTGGATTTTTTCTTTGTTAGAAGGATCATTTGGAACTCCTTCTTTTAACGTCGATCCAAATTCAGTCCAGAAGCTTTCGTAAGTCACGCGATCTTTAGTTAGAAGATCCTTAAGCAAAGAAAGAGTTTTGCTGGTGATATTTTTTCGAATCTGAGTGACTTGGCGATCTTGTTGCAAAAGTTCACGCGAAACATTGAGCGACAAATCAGAGCTATCAACCATTCCTTTTACAAATCGCAAATAACTCGGAATCAAATCTTTGCAGTCCGCCATAATAAAAACACGTTTCACATATAGGCTGAGACCATATTCGCCTTCTTTTGTGTTGTAGTTCCAAGGTTTTTTACTCGGTAAATACATGAGAGCGTTGAATTCGAGTGTTCCTTCTGCTTTGTAGTGAGCGTGTTTGATTGGGTCGTTCCAATCATGGGTGAGATGTTTATAAAATTCAGTGTACTCTTCTTCAGTTACCTCAGAGCTTGATTTGAGCCAAAGTGCTTTTTGGCTATTGAGAATTTCATCTTCAGTTTGGGCAGTCTCTTCGCCTTCTTTTTTCTCTTTAGTGACTTTCATCCAAATAGGGTAGGCAATGAAATCAGAATATTTCTTGACCAAAGATTTCAAAACATATTCATCTGTGAAATCTTGAACTTCTTCTTCAGAATCAAAATTTTTGAGATGTAAAGTGATCGTAGTTCCGGTGCCACCTGGTCTTGGAACTTCGTCTATGCTATAAGTGCCGTCACCAGTTGATTCCCAAACCACGCCCAGATTCGACCCGGCTTTTTGAGTGTGAAGGGTGACTTTGTTTGCGACCATGAAGGCCGAGTAAAAGCCGACGCCAAATTGGCCTATCAACTCAGGACGCTTTTTGAGTTCTTCATTCATCTGAGCGAATTTCTTTGTGCCCGATCGGGCGATGGTACCGATGTAATCGATGACTTCATCTTTGCTCATTCCGATACCTGAATCCGTTATCTTTAAAATCTTTTGAGTTGCGTCTGGCTCAAGACGAATTTGAAAATTATTTTCTTCGCTCACGAGCTCAGGATTGGTGAGCGCTTCAAATTTTAGCTTGTCAATCGCATCCGATGAATTGGAAATAAGCTCTCTTAAGAAAATTTCTTTATGAGAATAAAGTGAATGAATCATGAGATCTAATAATTGTTTAATCTCGGCATTGAAACTTTGGGTTTGTTTGGACATAAGTAAAGTTCTCCTCAATAAGTGAAATATGCGATGATATCGCGATTTGGCAAGGTACTTTCTAAAATCCTATAGAAATCCTGATAGCTGTTTAAAAAGGCAAACCACAGGCGGTTATCTGAGCGCTTCGAATATTTTTTCTGTTTCGCCCAGTATTGAGCAGTTGTTTTTGGAGTTTTTAAGTCGGGGAACAAATAAACATTTCCCGTTCGGACGACCTCATCTTTTACAATTCAGGTTAGCTTCGATAGTTGCTGCCTGTCATCATATGAGCTTCCTAAACACGGACGTCTTTGACGATGAAATTTTCGGCAGGCAAGTGTTATAAAGGCGATTTCATATGTTATATCAGCAGGATATGGGGGGCTTGATCAAGACAAAGTTAATAGCCCAAAAGGAAATAAAAATGTACCGAAGTGGGAAAAGAGCCATTGCTGGTGCACCCAAAAAGTGTCGCTCCAGGGGGGCCGCGTGATTTACCAGTCTTCTTCTGAGCCCTAGTCCAATTTGTTGAGAAGTGAGTGCGCAGCTCTCGATTTTGGTTTCAGCTCAAGTTCATCGTAAAGATCGTGTCGTAGATGAGAGAAAACTTCAGATCCGCCTTTGAGGATATATCCGCTTTCAATTTTCTTTGCGTCGATTACTATGTACATGATGTCCTGACGAAGACACCACTTACGAAGTGGCCATCCATATGAGCGGTCAACAGTCGGCAGTCTTTCAGTCACCGCTTCAGGTGCCAGATCCAGTTCTGTCGCTTATTTTTTCTTTGCAGACCAAATGACATCTTCAATCTTCTCTAAGAAATTGAGATATCTTGAAGCAATAAATAAAAAATCACTTAAGCGATTGAGGTAGATGATAATATCGCTATCGACATGAGTTTTTTTAGCCAAGGCTACAACCACTCGCTCAGCTCTTCTTGCAACTGTTCGCGCCAAGTGTGCATATGAAGCGGGGAGTCCTCCGCCAGGCAAGATGAAATTTTTGAGGGGTTTCATCTCCGTGTTTACGGAATCGATCCATATTTCCATTTCGGTAACTTGCCCGGAATCAATGCGCGGCATTTTTTGCGCGAGTTTTTCATTTTCGCAGGCGAGATGGCTTCCGATATCAAAGAGCGAGCTCTGAACTTCGTTTAGAATTTGAAGGAAGGCCGCCAATTTTTTAGTTTTTTTAGGACTTAGAACTTTGCTCGCAAAAATTTGTGCAATCAGCATTCCGATAACGGAGTTGAGCTCATCAACCGTTCCATAAGAATTGAGACGCAACTCAGCTTTGCTAACGCGCTTGCCCCCAATTAAGGAAGTTTGGCCTAGGTCACCTGTTTTAGTATAGATTTTTTGAGTTTCGTGAGCCATAAACTATGTATAGCCCAATCTCATTTTGAGTCAACAACACGCCCGGGCTTTTGCAAACGCTGTGGCGTTTTTTAGTGCTTAAGGAGAAATGCTGTGAAGGCATTTTTTGTTTCGATTCCTCATTCAGGTGAAATGATCCCCAAAGAAGCCAGTTGGCTTGTGAGTCTGCCTGAAGTTTTAAAAATGTCTGATGTCGATCGTTTTGTCGACATCTTGTACACACCCGCCATTGAAAAACTCAAACTTAGGTCGGTAGTTGCCGATATACATAGGTATGTGATTGATCTCAATCGCTTGAGCGAAGATGTTGATGCTGGCTCAGTTATTGGACACCCAAACGCAGCTGGAAAATTTTCGCGCGGTCTTCACTGGGTGATTACAACTTCCGGAGAAAAGCTCATGCCTCAACCTATTTCAAAAGATCTGCATGACGAATTTGTACAGAGGTATTTTTTGCCGTTTCATGCTCAAGTCAAAAATCAATATGATTACTTTCGTACGCAAGGGGCACAAAAAATTTACCACATCGATTTGCATAGCATGCCTTCAGTCGGCACCTCCGAGCATAAAGATCCAGGACAGCGAAGAGCTGACGTCGTGGTCAGTGACTGTATTGGTAAATCTTGTACAGCTGAGTTTAAGGATCTCGTGATCAAGTCATACGAGACAGCTGGTTTTAAGGTCGCGTACAATTGGCCTTATATAGGTGGACGCATTACTGAGACTTATGGGCATCCATCAAAAGGGCAAGAGGCGATTCAAGTTGAGTTCAATCGCGCTCTTTACATGAATGAAGTAAGTAAAAAACTCTTGGCCGATAAACTAGCTGTTGTGCAAGAGCGGCTTGAAAGGGCTTTGAGCCTTATTCAACAAAGTCTGCCAGAAATAGGATCTTAAAAGATGCAGCAAAAGTCTTTCTTTACAAAGATCGTGAAACAATTTTCAAGCCTCAAAATGGCCGTCATTGTGATTTTATCTTTAGCCGCGGTGATTGCATGGGGAACTTTGGTCGAAGCAAAATATGACTCTTCAATCGCTCAAAAGATCGTTTACCATTCGATTTGGATGACGCTCGTGATGGGCACTCTCGTTATTACACTTATCGCTGTGATGATTGATCGCTGGCCTTGGCAAGCGAAACATACCGGCTTTGTACTCGCACATATCGGAATTATCGTTCTGATTGGCGGCTCACTTGTGACTCAGTATTATGGAGTCGATGGCTCGATCTCATTTGGGATTGGCGAGAAATCAAAAAAGATCGTCGTAAGCGATCAAGATTTTGCTGTGTATTCGCTGCCGACTTCGGGCAGTCCCTCAAAGCTTTATGATTATAGGGGTGCGACTGGTAACGAAGTTGATTTTTATATTCATCGTCCGCAAAAAGATCCGCTTCACATTGTTCTTCCAGATGCGACAATTGACGTCGTTGATTTTTTACCTTTTGCCATACGTGACGATAAAATTGTTTCTTCAGATGTTGAAACCGACGGACCTGCCGTACGTTTTCAACTGACCAATGCAAATGTCAATTTAACCGATTGGGTCGGCGGGCAGGCCGAAGCAGGACCGGCCATCAAAGATCTCGGTCCCGCTCAAATTGTGATCGCAAAAGAAGAGACCGACATGAAGGGTAAGTTTG
>JAYUEB010000483.1:0-4290 GCA_043739525.1 Bdellovibrionales bacterium | reverse complement strand
GCCGCTTATGCCGGTTTTCCGTGCCGGTGCTCCATAAGGCCCAGGTCTAATCCAAATTCCTACGGGACTTTTCTTCCTTTTGAGGCGTAGGACCCATTCTCCTGTTCTTTGCTCAAGAACTTTGAAACATTAGAAGAGTTCTTCTTGGTCTTCTTGCCCCGTCCTTCTCTCCTTGGGAAGCTGAGCAAGGAGGCCTTTTTTATATCTCAACTTTCAGACTTCACTTTGGCTCGGCACTTTGCTAATAAAAACTTTATCAACCATTAGGAGTAAACCTTGAGTAACTCAGAGCCGCCCGCAGACAACAAAATTTCAATGCTGCTCAACGCTCTCGGTGGCGACTTTACTAGAGTCAAATGCGTTCAATGTGGCGAGCTGGAGTTTTTGATTCCCGTGGATGTGCCATTCGATAAAGTTTTTTTGGCAAACTATCATTGCGACAAATGCGATGAGGTCACTACAAACACGCACGATCCAGAACCAAGGGTCGATCTATAAATTGAAAGTTCCTCACGTTCGTCGAACTCTTTCTCACTTTTCTTTCTTTTTTGCCGGCTTCACGCCATCAGGCTCACGAGTTGGTCCATAAAAGCCTATTCCTTCGCTTTTATAGTAACTGCCATTAGGCGATGCGGAAAAGCTTTGAATATCCAAGTCCAACTTATACTTATCTCGTCGAGTCAGTTTTTTAATTACATGAACTAATTTCTCGAAAGATTCGGGATCACTCTTCACCACATCGACATAAAAATAAGAATCCCTAGGACCATCTTTTGTCTGCAACTTTAACTCAAAATTCTCTTGGCCAGGCATAATGTTCAAAATCTTAACATCTTCCAGTCTTGCTGCGGACGCAATACTTGAAATGAAATATAAAGCGACAATCAGTTTCTTCATTCTCAGCTTCCTCTCACTTTGACGTTCCAAACTTTTTATTTGATGTCGGCGGCGAAACACTAGTTGAGCTGTTTACCGTATATATGTATTGGACGATACCATCAATACTAGAAACCTCTTTAAAAGAACAACCTGTACAGTCGGGTTTAATATTACCATATTGACCTACATATGGGTAAATAAAGTCCTTAAAATTGAAATCTGCAATTCCCTTATTATAGGTCACAACGCTACAGTTTCTGGCCAATGCCCCAGTGATACTCTGTAAGACACAGGCCCCGCCGTTTGCTCCTGTGATAACGAGAGTTCCAACTTGTTTACTTGTTAGATAATCCACCAGATCTTTTTTATGTACATTGTAATCTTCAAACATTCCGTCCGTACTTTTTTTGAAAAATTTAACTTCTTTATACGTCCCGACGGCGGACTTAAGAACACTATTGGTATCACCGTGTCCGTCATACTCTAAAAATACGATAGGGATTTTTGCTTTTTCAGCAAGTTTGATAGCGGCTATTTGTTCTTTAATTATCTGATCGACTTTAATTTTATTCTCGGGTGTCTGATCATTGCCCCCCCGCGTTACGAAATAAGGCTGCATATCAATTACTATCAAAGCAGCATTGTTGCTTTTTGCAGGACAAATCGTCTCTGCAGATGATGCAAACGAAAACAATAACGATGCCAAAAAATAGAAGCCAGCTTTCATAAATTTATTATCGCACCAACCCGAGATATTTTTTAGATTATTTTTGTTGATCTCGGTCCAGTTTTTTCACATCTGTGACTCACTTCTCGCAAAATTGGCCGCAAATTGATTTCTGAATAAAAGGCACTGACTTTCGGAAGCGCTAACTGAGGCGCGGTCCCCGTGAAGCTCGATGAAAATTTTTTTCGACTTCAAACAATTTTGCAAATTTTAGAAGGGGGACAAATCTCAGCACAAGTCAACAATCGCGAGCTAAACCGTCCCGCTCGCGACAACAAAACAAGTGTCATTAGTCAAAAATGAAATTTCAAAATCAACTTCTCATCGGGGAAACTACTCGATTTGAAGTCTGAAAAATTTATTGAAAATCCAAAATCGCGGTCAAGTGCCCAGATCTGTGAAGCTTCAGTTTTCAGTATATCGAGTTTAATGGTAGCAAAAATTCATCTCAAAAATCGTATCGTAATCATCGCCTTTGAAACTGACACAAATCTCGCGTTTTAATTCAAAAATGAGAGAGGCGCAAGCGGCCATTTGCGAGCAGAAAGGTTAAATTTGCCAACGTGATCTAAACTTTTTGCTGGCAAGAAAGTGTCAAAAAGTTCGTCACGTGCCCACGCACGTTTTGTCATCGTCTAATAAATCGCCATATTGACCTATGCCAAAATCAATATATATCCACACACAATCTAAATCTACGGTCGAACTATTGCTATGTAAATTACTAATATGTACTAAACCTGCCAGACGCCGATGGTCGGTGTCTTAAGAAAATGGAACGGTACCGAAAGTATTTATGAAATCACATTACATTTTGGTCATAGCATTAGCTTTCACTTGTATCTGCTCATCTGGACAAGCTGCGGACGAAGGATGCCGCCGTGCCTACGCTAACGCGTATTGGGAAATAGACCAGACTGCAGAGTTCTCCGAGACAATGACTGGAGCCGGAACTGCTGTTGGCGGCATGCTCGCAATAGGTGGTGGCGCAGGAGGCGGGCCCGCGATGCTAACAACAGGTGCCGGCGCGGTTACATTTGCAGGATTAACTACAGTTTCTCAGATTCGAAAAGAAAGCTTAATGAAGGTGATCCGTCTCATTGATCAGTCTGAGGTTGGGATAGGCTTGGATTTATCTGAATTCTCAAAAGAAATGAAAATTTCAAACGAAGTCGCTGCCGCCACAATCAGAGATTTTAACTCTCGTTATATTCTTTGCGACTCGTCAACGGGGTTAATTTCACTTAGTGAAATCAAGGATTTGGTAAAGGTTTCTCTTCGAAAAAAATAAACATTTCAAATGAAATTCACTTTAGCGCTTTTCTCTTTTTTTTGTATTTTACAAAATACGCTCGCACACACTGCGAGCGAAGGGACGAAACGTGCACTTCAAAAATTGAAGTCGAATCCGATCGCGGGCATTGAAGTCTTAGTTGCGGGTGAGAGTTTTCAATCCCCGGCTTCGGCTTTCGGCCACAGCATGATACGCTTCGTGCTTGATCAAAATGATCCCTATAATGACGTCGTCGTTAGCTTCATCGCCGATGGTAGCAATGCCGATGAAGAATACCTTAAAAATCTGACCGGCTCGAAGTTTCATCAAGACATGCAAAGTACGACAGGCCTAGTGAAATATATGGCAAAGGGCCTTTTCGGATTCTACGACGTGGGAATCGATGCAGGCTCACTCAAAGAAATACTTGAACGCTATGCTGGAGACGATGGTAGATCACTGAAACGAATTCTTATTCCGACCTCAGCCGAACAAAGGGCTAAAATTGTGGAAGGCCTTTTTCATCTTGGTGTTGATGGTTCGAGACCTTATTACTTCCAATCGTTTAATTGTGCTGTCGCTATATTGCGTGTTCTTCAGTACGGTGGGCTTCCTTATTTTCCATGGGGGACATCTAATATACCCGTTGAACTCGAAGGTGGCTTGAACCGCTTGCTCTGGGCTCCATATCCGGCAGTAGACATGATCAATATGCCTGCCTTGGCTAAAAAGATATATGATAGCTTCAATTTCAAAGACGACAGAAAACCAACCGACGAAGAAGTCCTCGCGGCAGCCATAAAGCTGGATAAGCTGAGTTTATTACGCATTTACCTTCTTAGATCTCATCGATTGCCCACGACAACGGTTCGTGCACTTGCTGCGGAGATAAGGACGCGTCCCGAACAGTTCAGCCTTGAGAAGATTTACGGGACTAAGATTTTTGACTCGAGCATTTATGAGTTAAGCGAATTGAATCAAACGCTGGCTCTAGCCAGGGATTTCGCGGGCGAGAAGGCTACCCATTGTCCAAAGATGGCAGCTGTGATCCATTATCGCCAAGCATTCCCTTTAACCGAGACCACTACTAAGGCCTTCAGTTCATATAATAAAATGTACCAATCCTTCTGCCGGAATTAGAAACAACAATAGCACCGCAGATCGAGTTTGAATGGGACTGAAAATTTAAGCTTTGATTGAACGACCAGGACTTCCTCGATACTCTGGCCGCTTCAAAGTTTTAGCTTTTTAATATGACAATTGTATCACAAAACTTTCAAGAAGTTTTCGTCACGCTCAAGCCTGAAAATCCGAAATTGTCCTGAGAAGCGTTAGGGTTTGAAAGAAGGCCTCCAGTTCTGGAATAATTCCAGAGGCACAACTAAAAGGAGTCCCGTATGAAGAAAACGTC
>JAYUEB010000482.1:0-4291 GCA_043739525.1 Bdellovibrionales bacterium | reverse complement strand
CATCGGGGTAGTCAGTTCCTTTTCTGCCGACGGTGGCCTCGGCGATCTTTGTGAACATTCGAGTCAGTTTGTCACCGCGCTGAACTGCATTGAGCACAACCTCGATCTTATCCGAGGTCCATTTTTCTTTTAAATATTCCGCAAGTTTTTTATCAAAGTCAGAATTTGCGAGGTAATCAAGTTTGAAAGAAATTTTCTTGCCGTTGTAATGCTCAGGACTCATCTCAGTTGACGGCTTGGTTTTGACGTGACCGTAAAATCCGTTTGGAATTAGGCCGTATGCGGGGAGAAGACTTGGCTCACTTAAAAATTTCATCAGGTCTACTGAGTCGAGTTTGTTATAAAGTTCTCGTCTGGCGTCTAGCGGAACATACTTTGGGTTCAGAATCACAAAGGATTCATAAGTTAGTTCAGTTGGTCTTGACGACCAACCTGACTTTCTTAAAACAGCTTCGTCTTCAGATAAAACTCTGTCTGTGTCTAACGCATCCGTCTTTTGGGCCTTAGCAAGGACAATAGGACTTTCGGTGGTAGCAAAGAAATTAATCGCTTGAGGCGGCCTTGCACTGTCGAATTTATCAGGTCTCCATTTTTCAAGCCCGAACTGCTTTCCTTCTTGAGTTTTTAGCTTGTAGGGTCCGCTATAGGCACCCGTCACACCTAAATCCAAAGATTGTTTAAAATCATCAATAGGTAGAATGGAGCAGTCGGCTACAGCAATTTGTTTTAAAAATATCGCGGACGGATGACTCAAAGTAATTTCGACTTCATGTTCGCTGATGGGCTTTACTCCAAACTTTGAGATGTCCCAATTCTTTTTGAACTCTTCAGCGCCACTGATATTGTCAATGTCGGCAGCCATTGAGGATCCCAAATAAAAAAGTCTAGCAAATGTCATTTGAACATTACGGCTCGTAATGGATTTGCCATTAGAAAATGTCACTGATTTTAATTTGAACGTGTATCGAAGGTGATCAGGTGACTCTGTCCATGATTCTGCGATATCTGCCATCACATCACCGTTTTGGTCGTACCTTAAAAGACCACGAAATAGCTGAAGTACAATCATCATAGAAAAAGCATCTTCCATTTTTTGAGGATCACTTTGAATTTTTATATCTGGAATATGAATGTTCAATGCCATGTTATTTCTTTGCTCCTTCACGCAACCTGACGATGCAAAAATCAAAAAGCATAAAATAATTTTATAGAGCTGGTCTATCACGTGCGACCGCCTCATTTTGTCTCGATACTAAAAGTACGACGCCAACCAATACCGCCACGGCTGCTCGCATTGAACACTCAGCCCACAATGGGACTACTTTCGACCAAGCTCCTACTAAAACCTCGCCAATAGATAAAATAACAACCATGATTGCGAATCTGGCGCTTGAAACCGAACCAATCGCTTGCATAGGAGTATCGTCTTGAATATGCCCTGAGATTCGATGTAAGATGATCCAATAAGAAACGTCTTTCAGAAACATGAATACGAGAGACTCCACATTTGGTCCACCAAATCTACCTAGAAAAACAAATGAAAATCCCATCACTATCCAAAAAGGAACGGTACTGAATTTTTTTGCAAAGGATCTCTCAAAAAATCCGGCAATCCATACTGATAGGCCATAGCTCGTTAGAAAGATGGCATTCCAAACAGGATTTGATCCCGAGACGCGCGCAAAGAATGAAATAAGGCCTGCGATGGAAACAGCGAGGGCAATATCTAAAATGGCCGATTGGCGATTATATCTGAAATGATCAGCAAACTTTTGCTTCCAAGAAACTACTGATGGAGTAGATTTCTGCTCGACCTCTTCGCCAGGCATGAAGAAAACAATAAGGCCATTAGCGATGAACGTTGCGAAATCCAAAATGATTGCAATTTTCAAAGTTAAAAATTTGATGAAGACAATACCAATGAGACCCGCGAAGAGTGTTGCTCCCTGCGTTGCCTTCATCTGCCAAATGGCATGTTTAGCATTCGACTGATAAGTTCCGTCGCTCAGGATTTTTGAGATTTTCACCCGACTGCCGGTCTGAAAGTTGACGAGAGTGGCGCGCATCACACAGAGAGCCAAAAAAATGAGATAATTTGTGTTTGAGTCTTTCCAAACAAAAAGCAATGAAACCGAAAGGAGCCCGGCCAAAACCTCCAGAATTACGACACTCATCTTCGGGTTAAATTCGTCTGTCAAATGTCCCCATACACCCATAACAAAAACGGGAAGGAATCTTTGAGAACCTAAAATCAAACTAATCTGGGGCAAATCATATCCCGCCCTTGGCATAAAGGCCACAAGGCAAAGATTGAAGGTGAGGCTGCCCATCGCGGAAAAAAACTGCCCAATATAAAAGAAGAGCGCGCGACTGTCTCTCAAATCTCCCTCTCAAATCCAGATTGTTCAATCAAGCCCAAGTCTTTTTTCTTAGCGTAATAACGGGTTTTGCCGATGCCAAGAGATTGAATCACCCTTTGGTTATCGCCCTTAGCAAGCTCCAAGCAACGCTTAAGATAGTTCTTCTCTATCCAGTTTAGGCAAAGGCTATATGATTCTTCAGAAATATCTTCAATAGTTTGAGGAAGAAGATCAGATGGGACCGTCACTTGTTCAGGGCTCAAAATTCGACTATTCAGAAACAAATGTCTTTTCTCAATTCTAAACGTCGAGTCACCTTGAGCAAGAATACAGGCTCGCTCTATTGTGTTACTAAGTTCTCGAATATTTCCGCGCCATATGTGATTCTCCAAAAGCCTTTTCGTTTCTGCGGAAAAAGTGTAAGTGGGCATTTGCTTTTTAGCGAAGGCGTCAGCTAGGAAAAGAATGTCTTCTTTTTTGTTCCGCAATGGGGTTGTATAAAGCATGATTTTATTTAGTCGAAAGAAAAGATCCTCGCGGAATGTTCCCGCCGCCACCATCTTTTCTAAATCTCTATTTGTCGCAGCAATCACTCGAACATCAACTTTAACTTCTTTTTCAGAACCTACAGGTGTAATAACTTTTTCTTGAAGCACGCGAAGAAGTTTTACCTGAGCCGCTGGTGAAAGCTCTCCGATTTCGTCCAAAAATAAATCACCGCGGTGGGCGGCAAAAAACTTTCCGGCGCGGTTGTCAATGGCTCCGGTGAATGAGCCCTTTTTATGCCCGAAAAGTTCACTCTCAATAAGATTTTCGGGAATCGAACCGCAGTTGACAGCCACGAATGGCCGATTAGGATTTCCCTCTTGAAGATTGAAAGTTCTAGCGATTAATTCTTTTCCGGTTCCAGGTTCGCCCTGAATTAAGACATTGATGGTTGAGCCTTTGTATTTTGCAATTTCTGCTTTGAGTTTAAGATTTGAAATGGAGTCGCCAAGAAGTTGATAGTGTGCAGCTTCTTTATCTATGGATTTTTTGACGAGCTCAGAGTTTTCATCCTTGATGGCAAGAATTTTAAAGCAGTTTGAAATTCTAAATTTCAAATTCTGAACAAGGTCTACCGTGTTTTTCACCACATAGTCGTCCGCTCCGGCCCTCATGCAATCAACAATGGTGGCCGCATCACTTTCGCCCGTAAGCATAATGACCGGAAAATTTCTGTTTTTTTGCTTCACCACCCTCAAGACATCAAGTCCTGTGACTTCGGGCATGTTGAGATCTACAACCAGAAGCTCGGCAGTGCCAAGTTGTCTGAAGGCGAGGTTGGACTGTGTTGCTGTGATGACATTGAACTCGGCTTCCAGGGTGGATTTGAGTTGGTTTAGATGGTTTTCATCGTCATCAAGTAAAAGAATTGTCTTCATTCTTGGTCCCCCTCTCCCAACTCACATTGCGAAGTAGGTGCCATAAGCCTGCTCATTTACGTAAGTAGTTGATTGCTGGAGAGGATTTCAGATTTAATACTGATTTGTTCGATTTAATCATTTTTGTTTTAGTTCGCTTTCACGAACTAATCGTGAATTTTTTATAATTTTGAGGGGTGTGACTCGAAGATTTTTCGAGTTTTTGGAGTCAGAAGCGGACCAGGAAAATAAGTAAATTAGTAGTCTGAAAAGCGCCAGCGAATGAAAGCTGTATATTTTATTGAATCTAGAAGGATTGGCTGAGGCAGGACATTGAGGCCCTTCGGGAAGAATTTCATTTTTAGATTGTTATTTGAATGGCACTTATTCGAAACGACGCGAAGTCACAGTAATCATGATTATATCGTGTTGCTGCTGGCAAACATTCTCGAATCATCCTTAGCCATAGACTGATCGAACGCGAGTGGAAACCCTGGATCATGTTCAAGAGACAAATTTCTATATTCA
>JAYUEB010000481.1:0-4294 GCA_043739525.1 Bdellovibrionales bacterium | reverse complement strand
CGCGTTTTTTCGCGGTAAGCGCGAAAAATGCTCGCGAGGGCAGGCGCCCGAGTCCCTCACGATAGAACAAGTTCGCCTCATTCTGAGACTGACTTATTTAAACGCTACATATGTCAAATCTTCAGTCACAGTCTTGAAATAAGACTCTGTCCTATCAATCACTTAGCCCCCATTCCGACGGCACCTCTATTGCTCTTAAATAGCCTAGAACGCATGCCACAGGGGGAATTCATATGGGACGCATTCAACTCACGTTAAAAGCCTGTCTTTCAATCGCCATCACTTTTAGTGTTTGGGGTGCTTTTAACTTCTTGGCAGATCATCTCGTTCACTCCAATCTCCGCGCACCTAATGAAGAACAGAGCTTTATTTCAAAATTCTTTTCAAACGACGCTGACACAACTGCTAAAACTGCAGAAGCTACAGAAAAAGAAAAGCTCAATCGCGATGTTATTCTTCCTGAAGTGAAATCAGCAAAGCAAAGTGATGTGAAAGAAAGCGTACTCAATTACGATCCAGCAATCTTAGCTGCAAATTGGGGGATTTTAAAAACCAACTCGCACAAAGCTTGGGAAGTTTCTCAAGGAAGTAAAGAGATCATCGTTGCTGTGATTGATACTGGCGCTGATATTTCTCACAAAGGAATTCGCGACAATCTTTGGACGAATCAAGGCGAAACCGGCAAAGACAAATTTGGCATGAGCAAAGAAAACAATAATATTGATGACGACGGCAATGGCTATGTGGACGACGTACACGGCTACAGCTTTGTTCAGAATAATGGTACGGATCTCTCAGACAATCACTCTCACGGAACACACATCGCAGGTATCATCGGTGCACGCGGAACGAAATCAGGTGAATCTCGTGGCGTTTGCCCAAATGTGAGTTTGATGATTTTAAAATACTACGATCCAAGAGTTCCGAACACGAACAACTTAAGAAATACTGTTGAGTCTATTAAGTACGCGATTAAAATGAAAGAGCAGCTTGATAAGCAAGCGAAAGCGAAAGGCGCATCTCCTGTGAATATGATCATCAACTACTCAGGTGGTGGTACTGAATTTTCACAAGAAGAACACGATGCTGTTAAACTCGCAGGCGAACATGGAATTCTCTTTGTTGCAGCCGCTGGTAACGAACACTCAAATTCAGATGAAAAAGGTAAGCACTATTACCCCGCTGATTACGGCCTTGCAAATATTATTTCTGTCACGGCAGTTAATAAAACTGAAACAGCTGTTTTAGCATCAAGTAACTACGGCGTGCGATCAGTTGATTTAGCTGCTCCTGGCGAAAATATTTACTCAACAGTTCCTGGCGGAGGTTACAACCTCATGACAGGTACTTCTCAAGCAACCGCATTTGTGACTGGAGTCGCAGCACTTGTTTGGGGTCATAATAAAGAACTCACTGCAAGTGATGTGAAAAAATATATCATCAAGACTGGTGATGAATACCCAACTCTACTTTCAAAAACAGGGTCGGCAAAACTTCTCAATTCATATAAGGCTCTTGTTAAAATCGATCAAGGTATCGCAGCGACTGGTGTGATTGCAGCCAACACCGGCAACCTTACTCCACGAAGCTTTGCTTCAAGCCAAGATGATCGTGATCCGACATTGAATACGAGTGCACTCATGAATTATCCAGGACAAACTGAAGCCACCGAATCGATGGCTCAGTTTGGACGCGATTTCATTAAAATCATGGATTCAAATCAGAAGAATAATCTGAACTAAAAACTATTTTCCCTTAATCAAATCCTGGCAGGCTTTTGAAAGAGCCGCAGGCGTTTCATCCTTAAAAGGTGGCGCCGAAGCATCCCATTGAGTATTTGAATTCAGAGGGCCTAAGGTTGGCGTTTCAAGCGAAATGCGATCTCTCGATTTCGATGTCTTACCAATCACGGTGCGCACGGCAAGGGTCTCTTTAAGGCTCGCCGAAGGGTCTAGAGCTAACTTTGCTTGATCCAAGATCGTTTGTCTTAATTGAAGCCGAGCGCCCTTTGCTGGCCCTCCCTTGCTCAATACAGCGATCTCTGCCTCAAGAGTCACAATAGCTTGCTGTAAGAGGTCGTCTTTCTTAGCACGATCTACAACCGCCTGAAGAACCGCTTCGATCTGAGTTTTCTCTTCTTCCGAAATAGAAGCAAAAATCGCATTATTTCGATTCTCCTGAAAACTCGTGAGTTCCATTTGACCAATTTGAAGTTCCGCCATACGGAAATCTAAGAGATTGAGTGTTCGTGGATTACCGTCTAAAAATCGCGGATCGCTTAGTAAATCCGAAATATTCATTTTCTGCTGAACAATCCCTTGTTTATATAGCTCAATTTCTGCCATCAATTTGTCGACATTTTTTGTAATATTTTGTAGCTGCAATTCAAAAATGGCTTCTTGACGCTTTTTAATTTCTGTCTGGAACTGATCGAGTAAAACAACTTTCTGTAAAAATCGATTCGACAGCGAGATACGATCAATATGTTGATCAAAAGATGCCTGTTTAATAACTCGGAGGGCACTCAAAGGATGATCACTCGATCCGGCACCACCAATTTTATTATAATATTGGGCCCGCGTGCTATTCTTGCGATCTAAGTTCACTTGATCTCGAATAAATTGAACACTGATGGCGAGCTTATCTAAAGCGAGCTTCGTGGTGTTGTCGCCTCCTAGAAATGTTTCATCCATCGTACCTGCTCGTATCGGCTTAACGACGATATTACCAAAAGCATCGGCCGACGTTTCCATATTGCGAGAATCTGCCATGGTCATGACTTGTTGAAACAGAATCAGAGCTTGCGACGGGTCAACTTTAGTTAAGACATTCGGTGACAAATGATCGCGGTACTCTTTTAGAAGTTGAATGTCGGAAGGATTCATTTCCATGCCTTCGTATATTGAGATTTTCATATCTAAATATTGCTGGAGCACTGTGGTTCTTTGAACATCCGAAAATGAACGTGATATTGTATCGTCCGTATTTTTCATCATCTTCATGAAAGCGTCACTCACTTGATCTGGATCAAGTTTAAATCGTTTTGAAATATTTTGAGATGCTGCCAGAGACATTTTGTTTCGAATGGACTCCCACTTAGCCATTTCAGCCATGGTCATGGCGGCGGGATTTGGCACCACGAGTTGTTTCATTGTCTGGATTTGCAAAACGGAATCTAAAATTCCAATAAAGACGTGGCCACTGCGGATATGTCCGAGCTCATGACCCATGACTCCCCGAAGTTGTGCCGGATCCGCAATATCATCAAGACCACTCAAGAGCACGAACCCTACTTCGTCAACTGAAGCGGTATAAGCGTAGGCATTGACTTCTCCCATTTTTCTATAAAACTTAGCCCGCGCCATTTGCTTGCGGCTAAAACCTTGGGCGCGCATTACGCGCATCAACTGATTATGAAGTCGCGGATCAGATTTCTTTGTAATTAAAAATCCGCCGGTTAGGTTGTCACTGTTGGTACCTTGCAATTCGGCCAGAAATTGTTTTCTTAAGCCTGGTACTAACTTTTGCATCATCGGACTATCATCTAAAAATCTCTCAAGAGTTAAATCTCCGACAGTTTTAAGTCGCAACTTCTGCGCATTCAAATAGGCCTGATTATAAAGAGGGACAGCCATGAAATCGAGAAAGGATTCGATCGAAGAATAGCGATGACCCGACTTCAAAATCTTTTCGTAAACGGGTAACTGCTTTTGCTGATCTTCTTCAGGGCCTCCCCAAGCTCGCATTTGCGGAATGATAAAAGAAGAAATGAGAGCGAGCCTGATCAATTTTTTCTGCACGTGATGCCTCCGAAGACGACTGATTTTTGGTACTCTCTTGGTTGAGCAAGGCCTATGCCCAGGACAGCTGTATCTTAGGCGAGTACAGTGTAAAGTTTTATGGTCGGTGACACTTTTGGGTGGCTCTGGTCCTTCGTCGGCCTGAAGAGAGTCTACCGGCAGCAGTCATCAGTTTGCTGTCTGCCAGTCCCAGTTGCGGGTATCAGAGATCAGTTTGCACGCCCCCGACAGTCCCCCTGCTTTAGTCGCAGTTAAGTCTTGGATCTTAAATGACGATCTCTTATCTATGAGAAAATCATTTTATCTTTTTATTCTTATTGGCGCGTCTGTCACTTTATTCTTTTCATTTCAGACATCTGCAAGATCGGACAAGCACAAATTCACCATGGGAAGCGAGTGGAATGAAACCACTGAGACACTCGGAATTCCAGATGGAATGTGGAGCTTGAAAACAAATAAAGATATTTATGTGACCGAGATGTCACATGATTTAG